>JBNGCR010000159.1:0-3721 GCA_050045915.1 Limnospira sp. | reverse complement strand
CATCTGAGGTGGCATAATTCACCGTCACTTCTCCCTGACTTCCCCCCGTGCGTTCGACGGTAATTGTAGCAGTTCCGTCCCCTTCATTAACCTCCACATTCGCCGCCGTTAAATTGAACGTTCCGGGAGTCGTCGCCGTATCATTATCCACAATCGTGACAGTTCCCGAAGATTGAGTTCCCAGACTGGCGCCACCCGTGGCATCACTCAAATTCAGATTAAATGTTTCGTCTTCTTCGACTTCGGTATCGTCGGCGATATCGACGGTAAAGGTTTGGCTAGTTTCACCCTCTAAAAATGTCAAAGTTCCGGAAGTGGCGGTATAGTCAGAACCGGCGATCGCACTCTCATCTGAGGTGGCATAATTCACCGTCACTTCTCCCTGACTTCCCCCCGTGCGTTCTACAGTTACGGTGGCGGTAGCCGTATTTTCGCTCATCTCCAGATTTGCCAATGCAAAATTAAAGACACCAAAATCATCGACAATTTCATCATTGTCTATAATGTTGAAGTTTTGAATAGATGGAGTTCCCAAGGTGGCTCCATTCGTAGGATTAATCAAGCTCAAATTGAAGGTTTCAACCCCTTCGATATCGGTGTCGTCGAGAATATCTAAGGTGAAAGTCTGGCTGGTTTCTCCCGCCGCAAATGTCAGCGTTCCCAAGGCTTCGGTGTAATCTTCCCCGGCGATCGCAGTATCGTCCGAAGTGGCATAATTTACCTCGACAATTCCCGCATCTCCGCCGATGCGTTCCACGGTTACGGTGACGGTTCCCGCCTCTTCATCGACATCCACGCTATCCGTCGCGAACTGGAATTCACCGGGGTTGGGAACGTCATTATCGGCGATCGTAAATGTCACCGTGTCAGCCGTTCCGAGAGTAGCACCGCCGGAGGGATTGCTGAGAATCAAATCAAATTCTTCGCTATCTTCAACTTCATCATCGTCGATGGTTTCAATATTAATTGTTTGGCTCATTTCCCCCGCAGCAAAGCTTAAAGTTCCGGTATTTTCTATGTAGTCAGAACCAGCGATCGCGCTCCTGTCTGAGGTGGTATAATCAACTGTAATGTTGCCGTCACTTCCCCCCGTCCGTTCCACGGTGACGGTGGAGTTGGCGGTACTTTCCTCAATGGTGATCGCCGCAACGGTAAACGCCACGGTTCCGGCATCGCTGCCATTATCGTTATCTAAAATTGCCAAAGTTGCGGTCGAAATTGTCCCCAATTCTGCATTTCCGGTGAGATTATCTAAGAGCAGATTTAGGGTTTCCGTCCCCTCCGAAAAATCATCATCAACGACGGGAATATCGATAGTTTTTGCGGCGAGATCGCCATCTGCAAATGTCACCGCGATCGGCGTGTTATTGTAATCCTGGGATGTCGCAGTATCGTCGGCAAAATTGATTTCGACGCCGACTTCTCCCTCGCTGCTGCCGGTTCGGGTTACGGTGACTTGAGAGATGGCTGTCCCATCTTCGAGAACTTCAAAATTGGCGTTGCTAAATGCGATCGTACTGACGGCAGGCGTCGGCGTGGGTGTCGGTGTCGGTGTGGGGATGGGTGTGGGTTCCGGTGTCGGTGTCGGTTCCGGTGTCGGTGTCGGTTCCGGTTCCGGCGTGGGTGTCGGCGTCGGCGGCGGTGTCGGGGTGGGTTCCGGTTCTTCAGGGGGGAAGAGGATCGCATTCAAATTGTCGCTGTTGACATTTTTGAGAATTGCCAAAAACTCGTTTGTTCCGCGATCCTGAATGATGGTATCCGCCGCATAAATCCCCGATCCTTGATAAATATTTAATGCGTCGAAGGTGAGGGTGTCGAGTAAGCCGATGGAATCTAAATTAATATCAAAGTCATCGATAACATCCGCTTCATTGAGGGTAAATCCTCCCTGATTCCAGCCAATATAAAACCAGTCGCTTCCCTCTCCACCGGTGAGAGTGTCCGCACCGCGATCGCCGAATAGTGTATCATTTCCGAGGTCGCCAAATAGGTGATCGTCTCCCTCTCCACCGGCGATATAATCATTTTCTTTACCCCCGTACAGGGTATCATTTTCGGTGTTTCCAATTAGCGTATCTTGTCCGCGATCGCCAAATAAGATATCCTCACCGCGATCGCCAAACAACAGGTCGTTCCCCTGTCCGCCTCGGAGGGTGTCGTTATCTTGTCCGCCGTATAAAATATCATTTCCCGTATTTCCCTGCAAGAAATCATGGCCCTGATTTCCCCCTAAAATATCGTCGCCTCCCAGGCCGTAAACCGTATCATCACCCCCCAGAAAAAATAGGCGATCGGCGGCTTCCGTCGCGACCACCATATCCGGCCCCTCGCTGGGTTGTGGGGAAGGTTGGGTGAGACTCGATGGGGATTCGGAAAAATTTCCCCGGGCAACAATTCCGTCGAATTCGGACTGAGATTCAAGACCAAAATCGAGGGGTTCAAAGTCAAAGCCTGTGGAACTCATGGGTGCCAATATCCAAATTTTAGTAGCCGAAATAGAATGCTGATCGCACTTCATTCACTTTTCAAGTTGCACCCTATAAATCCGGAAAACTGTATAATTCTCGAAGTGCCGGAATTTGATGGCGGTAAAAAATCGAACAGTCTCCCCGTTTATTTCTCCGTGTTAATACTGATTGAAAAAGGTCGAACTGGAAGGGAGGCGACGACTCATTCGGGGGGTGATCGGTTCCCGAGGATGGCAGCAGACTCGGGGATAGCCAGGAGGAATGAGTCGATATACAATAGATCGGCAGACAATCAGACCCTTTTTTGATATGACGAGCAATACCCCCACCCCCGTCGATGAAAATCGCTGGCAATCTCAACTCGATCGCTTCGTGGAGAACCACCAGCAGGAACTGGCGGCTTTAGCTTGGGGAATCCACCGGGAAGGGGAAAACGAGGATGCGATCCTGGGGATCGATCTGAAGCAGACACCCCGCTTCGTCTCCTGTCCGCGATCGGCGATCGAAATCCTCAACCGCAACACCCAAAATAAACTACAGGAAATTCTGGGAATTATCGACGGCTACAAACCGGAAGAAGAAGTTCTCATGATCGGCATCGGGTCTAATACTATCAAATTGGTTTATTTTCAGACGGAATTGACACCGCCCGAATGTTTTGAGCGCATTAATGTAGATACAAACACCCTGATCGGACAGTTGGAAGAAAAAATGGCTGGGGCGATCGGCATTTCAGAAGCTGTTTAAATCAGTCGGTGCGAATGGCATTCGCCCTCTTGAAAGATCAATCCAATTTCCAATCCGAGCCCGATTCCGACTCCGATCCGGCGGGGTGAACACGGATTGGCGAAACAAAAATGGTGCGCCACGTCTTCCTGGGGTTCCCGGTCCGGGATATTCCCCAAAAGTTGACGTAAAAGCGCACCCAACTTCTCCGATATCTCTACTGTACCCACTCCGACCGCGTTTGCGATCGCCCCCTCCGTAGTTTCCCGAAGATTAGCTCCCGTCCGTTGACATCCGGGGCGCGATCGGCCAGACTTTCTGTAACATGGGAGTGTGGGTTGGATCGACGATCAAAACATCATCCCAAATGGTATTCCTCCGGCAGAGGGGACTCAAACCTCGCATTCATCAGCTTGACACCCACTTTGTGCCTTAGCTCGACTTGCATTTCTCCCCGCTCCCCGCGAAAGCTGATGAGAGTTCATATTATAGTAATCAGCAGTCAGCTTTCAGCAATCAGCAGAGGT
>JBNGCR010000158.1:0-12779 GCA_050045915.1 Limnospira sp. | reverse complement strand
CCTCTGCCTCCTCTGCCTCCTCTGCCTCCTCTGCCTCCTCTGCCTCCTCTGCCCCTCTGCTTCCTCCGCCCCTCCGCTTCCTCCGCCCCTCCGCCTCCCCTGCCTCCCCTGCCCTCATTCTCATCAACCGAGGGGGGGAATCCCGGCGGCGTCTAAAATTTGGGGAATCAAATCTTCCCGCTTGACGGCCATCAGGTGGACGCCGCGGCAAATTTGGCGGGCGATTTGCACCTGTTCAGCCGCAATTTTAACGCCCTCTTCCAGGGGGTGGGGGGATTTTTCCAAGCGATCGATGATGGGGTCGGGGATGTTGACGCCGGGGACGTACTTGTTGATAAAGCGGGCATTTTTGGCGGATTTTAACAAGAAAATTCCCGCCAAGATCGGCCGGTCGGTTTCTGAGGCTACTTGAGTCATGAATTTGTAGAGCTGATCGAAGTCGGTGATGAGTTGACTTTGAAAAAAGCGGGCCCCCGCCTTCAGCTTGCGGTTGAAGCGACTTTTCAACCCTGAAAAACTGGGGGATTGGGGATCGACGGCCGCGCCCGGAAACAGGTCGGTGCCGCCGTGGGGAAGATTTTTTTCATTCCAATCCAAGCTGTGGTTAAGTTTGTCGATCGCCTGCAACAATCGCACGGATTCAAAGTCGAAAACGGCTTTGGCTTCGGGGTGATCTCCGGCTTTGACCGGATCTCCGGTGAGGGCGAGAATGTTGCGAATTCCGAGGGCGTGGGCGCCCAAAAGGTCGGCCTGCAAACCGATGCGGTTGCGATCGCGGCAGGCGACCTGCAAAATCGGCTCGATGCCGTGGGATTGGAGAATGGCACAGGAGGCCAGGGAACTCATCCCCAGCACCGCCCGACTGCCGTCGGTGACGTTCACCGCATGGACGCGATTTTTGAGCAACCGCCCCATTTCGATCATGTGATGGGGGTCGCCCCCTTTCGGGGGGGCCACTTCGGCTGTGATGATAAATTCCTTGGGGGTCAGACAGGCGTTCCGAAAACGATTCATAGAATGTAGAGTTTAAAAGGGATATTGAATGCGATCATGCTTTACCCGTTTGTTGGTTAAAAATTCGGGTAATTCCGAGCCGATGGCGGGTGGAAAATCCTCGTTTTTTCCGTTCTCTTTTCCCGACGATCGCACCGAGTTGATGGGGTGGGCAATTGTCGAATTGCCAGAATTGGCGAATCCAATTGCAGGTTGACAACGGTTGAGAGCGGCCGGCGACGATGGCGGGAAGCGCACCGGCAAAGCCGATCGCCCTGAGATCGGGTGCGCTCAAATCGTTTTGATTCCCACTCTTTCTGGAATTCAATCATCAGAAATCTATCTGATAACGGATTGTCCGAACGTGAGATCACAGCGGTTTGGAATAGCCCAGGGCATCCTTGACGCGGCTCAGAGTCTGGTTGGCGACCGCCTCCGCCTTTTCTCGACCCGATCGCAACACCGACTCCAAATAGCCGCGATCGTCCATCACCGCTTTATAGCGTTCCTGAATGGGTTTGAGCCGCTCGACCGCCGTTTCCGCCAGCAGGGGTTTGAACTGTCCCCAACCCATATCGGCGCACTCCGCGGCTACCTCCGCCTTGGTTTTGCCCGCCAGCAGGGCGTACAGGCCCAGCAGGTTGTGGCACTCCGGGCGGTCGGGGTCGTCGAAACTCAGGCCGCGCACTGAGTCTGTCTTGCACCGCTTCACCTTCTTGGCGATCGCGTCCGGGGGGTCGAGGAGGTTGATTCGGCTCAACTCCGACGGGTCGGACTTGGACATTTTGCGGGTTCCGTCCGTCAGACTCATGATCCGGGCGCCCTCGGTGCGGATCAGGGGTTCGGGGATTTTGAGGATCTCCTCGTCCTTTTGGCCGAACAGGTGGTTGAACCGGGCGGCGATGTCCCGGGTCAGTTCCAAGTGCTGTTTTTGGTCTTCTCCGACGGGGACGCGATCGGCATCATAGAGCAAAATGTCCGCGGCCATCAACACCGGGTAATCCAGCAGGCCCGTGCTGACGTTTTCCCCTTGCTTCACGGCTTTTTCCTTGAACTGGATCATATCTTCGAGCCAGTTGATCGGCGTCAGGCAGTTGAGCAGCCAGGTGAGCTCGCTGTGGGCCGGAATGTGAGATTGGACGAAGATCGTCGAGTGGTCGAGATCGATGCCGCAGGCGAGGTACAGCGCCGCGACGGTGTAAGTGTCCGCCGCCAGCGTCGCCCGGTTGTGCGGGACGGTGATGGCGTGCAAGTCCACCACGCAGAAGAAGTTGTCGTACTGGCTTTGACCTTCCACCCAGTTGCGGATGGCGCCGAGGTAGTTGCCCAGGTGAAGGTTGCCGGTCGGCTGCACGCCAGAGAGAACTCGCTGTTTACCCATGAGCTTTGATGTCAGTTGAACTTAATAATCTATCTTGGCACGATCGACCGTCGTAACCGGCATCCGGCTCGGGAAAATGTCTCGGATGCGAGAGGGCTTGACGAATTTGACCGCCCGTCCGACTCACGGTAGATATTATCGGAGGGGGCGGGGGAAAGACAAGGGTCAAAAGGGGACGGCAGTCGCGCCCCGATTCATTAATTTTCTTGAAAAAGCCAAAATTTTTATTAACTTGCGAACTCTCCTTTCAGGTCGATCGCCCGATCGCCGCCCGAACCTGCAGAACCGCTACCATCCGAACCCACCCGAAAGTTCGGTCAATTCTCCCACCCATTCGATCCGGCTCTAGGAACGGACCGAATCTGGCAAAATTAAAGAAGTAGATCCCGCCCATTTTGATAGATCAGTACCAATGTACCTGGGGACGATCGCCCGACATTGATCGAATTCTCAAATCCTTTTGGCGGAGAAATGCGATCCCCGGGTGTTCGGGTGGAGACGGAGGAATTATTTCAAGGGTCAATTCTTCAAGTTTAAACAGATTTTAAAGCGCAATATTTGAACAAAAAAAATTAAAATCGACGATTTGGACTCGGATTTTTAGAAAGGGGAATAGGAAGTGAATCGACAATCCTCGGCACGGCACGAACGGCCCGGAAACCCGACAACGTGGGAGAGTTTGCTGCTCAACGTCGCCCGCCAGATTCACTCGTCCTCAGATATCAAGACAATTTTTGAGACGGCCACAGACGAAGTGCGCCGGCTGCTCCAAACCGATCGCGCCCTGATTTACCGCCGGGAAGCGGATGGCGGCTGGCGGGGGGTGGCTTCTTCTCCCCTGCTGAATTGGGCTAACTTTCCGGCTCCAATTGGACTCATTTCCGGATGGGAACCGATCGCGATCGCGGACTTTCAAAATGCCGATATTGCCGCCCATCTGAAGACATCGAAAATCGGAGCCTGCGTTATTCTCCCCATCCACATCGAAGGCGATGTGGGGGGGCTGCTGGTGGTCTGTGAGGACGACAAAACTCGGGATTGGCAGTCGGAGGAAATCCATCGCCTCGAAACCCTCTGCCTCCACCTAGCGATCGCAATCCGACAAGACACCCTCCTCGAACGCAACCGCCACCTGCGACACAAACTCGACCGCCAGTCCCAACTGGCCGGAATTTTGGAGATCGCCGAAGATGCGATCGTCTGCGTGGACGAGTCCGATCACATTACCCGATTCAATCAGGGGGCGGTGAGATTGTTTGGCTACTCCCGGGAAGAGGCGATCGGCCGGCCTTTGGATATCCTGCTGCCGGAACGGTTCGCCCAATCCCACCGCCGCCACGTCCGGGAATTCCGCAACTCTGACGACTCGGCCCGCCGGATGGGCGATCGCGATGTCACCATTTGGGCCCGCCACAAAGACGGCCGGGAATTCCCCGCCGAAGCCTCGATCTCGCGGTTCGACAGCGGGGGGGAAGTCATTTTGACGGTCATCCTGCGGGATATCTCGGACCGCAAGCGGGCCGAAACCGCCCTCAAAACCAGCGAAGCGCAACTGCGATCGATTTTGAACAGCGCCTTCACCACGTCGATCGTCAATTTTAAAGTGTTTGCCAATCGGGATTGGAAATACAACTACCAATCCGACGGTTGCGAAGCCCTGTTCGGCTACACGGCCGCAGAAATTTTGGCGGACAAAAACCTGTGGATGTCCCGGGTGTGGCCCGAAGATCGGGAACGGGTAATTTTACCGCTGTTCGATCGCTTTTTTGCCGAAGAACCGGCCTCCGTCGAGTATCGCTTTCGGCACCGAGATGGCAGCATCCGCTGGATTGCCGCCAGCTATACCGCCGTGTGGGACGAGGGGGGCGAGTGTTGGAACGTGACCGGCATCAGCGCCGACATCAGCGATCGCAAACGGATGGAAACCCTTTTGGCCGAGAGCGAGGCCCGGTTCCGCACCCTGGTGGGCAACCTCCCCGGCGCCATCTACCGCTGCGCCTGCGATGAAAATTGGACGATGGAATTCATCAGCGCCGCCATCGCCGATATTTCCGGATATAAACCCGAGGAATTGATTCAAAATCGGGTGCGAGCTTACGCCAGTCTCATCCACCCCGATGATAGCCTGACGGTGGAAACCGGAGTGTCGGAGGCGATCGCACGACGGCAACCGTTTATTTTGGAATATCGCATCGTCCACCGGGATGGTGGCATCCGCTGGGTGTACGAAAAAGGCCAGGGAAAATTCGACGCGGGGGGAAATCTGCTGTGGTTGGACGGGGCGATTTTTGATATCAGCGATCGCAAGGCCGCGGAGGTCGCCCTGAAGGAGAAAACCAAAGAACTCGACCGCTTCTTTTCCCTGTCCCTGGATTTGCTCTGCATCGCCGATCTCGAAGGACATTTCCTGCGCTTAAATCAACATTGGGAGGCGACCCTCGGCTATCCGCTGCAGGAGTTGGAGGGCACCTCGTTTTTGGATTTCGTCCACCCGGACGATTTGGCCCCCACCCTGGATGCGATCGCCGAGTTATCCCAACAACACCCCGTGATCAATTTTGTGAATCGCTACCGGTGCCAGGACCGGTCCTATCGCTGGATCGAGTGGCGTTCCACTCCGGGGGGAAATCGCATCTACGCCGCGGCCCGGGATATCACCGAACACAAACGGACCGAACGGCGGTTGCGCGACCTCTCGGACCGCCTGAGTTTGGCCGTCAAGTCGGCCGCGATCGGGATTTGGGAGTGGGATATCGTCCGCAATCTTTTGATCTGGGATGATCGGATGTACGAACTCTACGGGGTGAAGCGGTCGGAGTTCGGCGGCGCCTATGATGCTTGGGTGAAGGGCATCCATCCCGACGATCGCCAACACGCCGATCGGGCGATCGCATCGGCCCTGGCGGGGGAAAAAGAGTTCGATACGGAATTTCGCGTCCTGCACCCGGACGGGACGGTGCGCTGTTTGAAAGCCTACGGTTTGGTACAGCGAGACGAACGGGGCGAACCCCGGCGGATGATCGGCATCAATTTCGATATCAGCGATCGCAAGCGCATGGAAGCGGCCCTGCGGGAGAGCGAGGAACGCTGGCAATTCGCCTTCGAGGGCAACGGGGACGGGGTTTGGGATTGGAACGCCCAAACCGACACGGTTTTTTTCTCCCGGCGTTGGAAGGAAATTCTCGGCTTTGAGGAGTGGGAGATCGGGGACGATCTCTCGGAGTGGAAAACCCGCATTCACCCCGACGACAAGGCTGAAGTCTTTGCGGTTTTGGAGAAACATTTGAACGGGGAAACCGCCCGATATGTGAGCGAACACCGGGTGCGGTGCAAGGACGGCAGTTATAAGTGGATTCTTGATCGCGGCCGGATGATCGACCGCACCCCCGACGGTAAACCCCTGCGGGCGATCGGTACCCACACCGACATCGGCGATCGCAAACAGACGGAACTGGCCCTGCAAGAGAGCGAAGAAAAATTCCGGCAGTTGGCCGAAAATATCCGCCAGGTGTTTTTCATGACCTCCACGACCGGGGAAATGCTCTACATTTCCCCGGCCTACGAGGAGATTTGGCAGCGGTCGCGGGAGAGTTTGTACGAAGATCCCCGCCATTGGCTGCTCTCGGTCCACCCCGAGGAACGGGCGGCGATCGGGGAGATGTTGACGCGACACATCCGGGACGGAGAAATTTTTAATGAAACCTACCGCATCCTGCGGGCCGACGGAGAAATCCGGTGGATTGAGGCTCGCTCCTTTCCGGTTCGGAATGACAACGGGGACATTTATCGATATACGGGGATCGCTGAAGATATTACCGATCGCAAACAGGCGGAAGACGCCCTGCACAATCAACTGCAAAAAATTCTGTTATTGCAGCAGATCACGGACAAGATTCGCCAGAGTTTGGATGTCAACGAAATTTTTCAGACGGCGGCTCGGGCTATTGGGGAAGCCTTTCAAGTGAATTGCTGTCTGATTCATACCTATACGTTGGAACCCATCCCCCGCGCTTCGTTGATGGCGAAGTATTCAAAATCAAACTGTCGTTTACTCGATGCCTTGGAATCCGAAATTTCCCTAGATGGAAATGCCGATATCGAAGCGTTGATGCGCCAGGATCGGGCGATCGCATTTCAGATTTCCACCTTTTTGGGAATGCAATGTGCCGCGCCACATCGGGGTTTAGTTTCTCCGATTCTGGCCTCGATTCAAGAGTTGGATGGGGGGCAGACACCGACCCTCAAATCAATGCTGGCGATCGCCACATTTTATCGGGGCAAGCCGAATGGTATTATCAGCTTGCATCAATGTGAATATGAGCGGAATTGGAGTGCCGATGAAATCGAATTGATCGAAGCTGTCGCCCCCCAATTGGGGATCGCGATCGCCCAGACTCAACTGCTCTGTCAAGAGCAGCAGCAACGCCAAGAATTGCTCCGCAAAAATGTCACCCTCAAACGGATCACCCGGGAGGCGGAGGCGGCGAATCGCGCCAAGAGCGAATTTTTGGCGAATATGAGTCACGAAATCCGCACGCCGATGAATGCCGTTTTGGGATTTGCTGACTTGCTCCAATCCATGATTGCCGACCCGACGGCCCGTTCCTACGTCGATGCGATCGCCTCCAGCGGCCGCACCCTCCTCGCTCTGATCAACGATATTTTAGATCTGTCTAAAATTGAAGCGGGGAAACTGCAAATTCATTGCGAACCGGTGGAAATTCGGGCGATCGTATGGGAAATTCAGCAGATCTTTTTACAGAAGGCGATCGAGAAGAATTTGCAACTGCACGTTGCGATCGACGAACAACTGCCGAAAATGATCATGACGGACGAAGTGCGATTGCGTCAAATTCTGTTTAATGTGGTCGGAAATGCGATCAAATTTACCGAATTTGGCTCCGTCCAGATCGCCGTCCGCCGCTGCGAAAATCAAATCAATCCCTCTCCCGATAAGCTGTGTCTGGAAATTACTATCTCGGATACGGGAATCGGTATTTCTGAGGAAAATAAAAAAAATATTTTTGATGCTTTTACCCAAAGTGAAGGTCAAAGTAACCGCAAATATGGCGGCACGGGTTTGGGTCTGGCTATCACCCAACGCCTCGTCCATCTCCTGGGGGGTACGATTCACCTGGAAAGTGAATGCGATCGCGGCAGTACATTTACTTTTTATTTTCCCGAAGTCGAACCGGTGGAAATCGAATCAAATTTGACTAAAAAATTTGATGCAGATATCAACTTACAACAATTCCAACCCGCCACTATTTTGGTCGTCGATGACGTGCAGTCAAATCGGGATCTGATCGCCGGATATTTTGCCGCGACAAAACACGAACTCCTGATGGCAAATGACGGAGAAGAAGCCATTCGATTGGCGCAAATTTATCACCCCGATGTCATTTTTATGGATTTGCGGATGCCGCGCATGGACGGACGGGAAGCCGTCCACTTCCTGAAAGAAAATGAATCGACTCGCTCCATTCCCATCGTCATTTTGACCGCATCCCCCCAACATCAGAACGAGCAAGACTTAAAAGAGTTGTGCGAGGGTTTTTTGGGAAAGCCGGTGAGTCAGGCTCAAATTGTGGCCGAACTGAAGAAATTTCTCGACCCGATTCGAGTGGAAACGATCCCGGAATCGGCCTCACCTTCCCCGGTGTCTTGCGATGCCACGTCGCCGACGGTTCGGTTGCCGGAATTGATTACAAAACTCCGCCAGGAAGTGGAAACGACCTGGCCCGAGTTGCGGGAAACCCTGGTGGCCCGCGATCTGAAAAAGTTTATCCAACGATTGGAAAGTTGGGGGAACGAACACCAATGTTCGACATTACTTGATTATGTCGAAACCCTCAATCAACAACTGCAGGCGTTCGATTGGGAACGGATTCCCCAAACCGTTCGTCGCTTTGGGGAATTGTGCGATCGCATTGAAGAAAGTGAGGAGGGTTGACATGACTCAATCAGTTATATAGCAACGAGCGCTCACGTGGTTACAGTTGAAATGGGGTCAGAAATTTTCAAACCCTTATAGAAAAGCCGTTTCAGTTTCCGACTCCCTAATACCGACTGCCGACTCCCGCGCGCAGCGCTATAGTTGGCGCTGTCGCCCCCCGCCGCACCCCCACCCGCACCTCAGAAACCGGGTTTCTATGAGACGCTTTGCATCCTCACCGAAATATTGCCAATAAACCCGGTTTCTTACTACCCCAAAAATAACTTGTAGGCGGGATTTTTATTTTCGGCCCAATAGCGATAACCCAAGGTTTCCAAAAATTCCTGCCATTCTTCCATTTCGCTGGGTGGCACCTGCATCCCCACGACAATTCTACCATAATCCGAACCGTTATTTCGATAGTGAAATAAGCTGATATTCCAGTTCGGGCTCATCGATGCCACGAACTTCATCAGCGCCCCCGGACGTTCGGGGAACTCGAAGCGGTACAATAATTCATCGTGGGCTAGAGGCGATCGCCCCCCCACCATGTGCCGCAGGTGCATTTTGGTCAATTCGTCGTCCGTCAGGTCGATCGCCGTCAACCCGTGAACCGCGAAACTGTCCGCCAATTTCCCCGCATCTTCCCGATCTTTGATCTGGACTCCCACGAAAATATGGGCTTCTTTTTTATCGGCAATTCGATAGTTAAATTCGGTGAGATTGCGCTTCCCCAAACAGTCGCAAAACTGCCGCAAACTGCCCGGTTTTTCGGGAATTGTCACGGCGAAAATCGCCTCGCGGCGTTCCCCCAACTCCGCCCGTTCCGCGACAAATCGGAGGCGATCGAAGTTCATATTCGCCCCGCAAGCCACTGCAATTAACGTTTGTTCGCCGATTTTTTCCCGTTCCGCATAGGCTTTCATTCCGGCGATCGCCAACGCCCCCGCCGGTTCCAAAATCGATCGCGTATCTTCAAACACATCTTTGATCGCCGCGCAGGTGTCGTCCGTGCCCACCAAAATGATGTCGTCCACATATTCTCGACACAGGCGAAATGTCTCTTCCCCCACCTGCCGCACCGCCACCCCGTCGGCAAATAGCCCGACTTCCGACAACTTCACCCGCGATCCGGTTTTTAAAGATTGAGACATGGCATCGGCATCCACGGGTTCGACTCCGATCACCTTAATTTCGGGCCGCAACCGCTTCACATAGGCGGCGATGCCGGAAATCAATCCCCCGCCCCCGATCGCCACGAAAATCGCGTGAATGGGCTGCTGGTGCTGCCGCAAAATCTCCATGCCGATGGTCCCCTGCCCCGCGATCACGTCCGGATCGTCGAAGGGGTGAATAAACGTCAAACCCTTTTGAGCCTCTAACTCGCGGGCGTGGGCATAGGCATCGTCGAAGGTTTCCCCGTGCAACACCACTTCGCCGCCCCGGGCTTTCACCGCCTCGACTTTCACCTCCGGCGTGGTGACGGGCATGACGATGATCGCCCGTGTCCCCAGGCGACTCGCCCCCAGCGCCACACCCTGGGCGTGGTTTCCGGCGGAGGCGGCGATGACTCCCTGGGCGAGGCGATCGGGGGGCAGTTGCGCCATCTTATTGTAGGCACCCCGCAATTTGAAGGAAAACACCGATTGCATATCTTCCCGCTTCAGCAAAACGCTGTTGTGCAGCCGTTTGGAGAGTTGGGGGGCGGACTCCAGGGGGGTTTCCTGGGCGACATCGTAGACGCGGGCGGTGAGGATTCGTTCGAGGTAGTCGGGGTGCATTCGATTGGGGTAAATGATTGCAATGATTGCGCGGGATTTTATTGTACTGCAATTGTTCGGAAGTTAGCCATCTTCTTCCTCTTCGTCATCTTCTTCCTCTTCGTCATCTTCTTCCATTTCTGGAGCTTCTTCTGCTGCCGGAGCTTCTGTCGGTGTCGTCTCCTCCCCGGTTTCGGGGGTCGAACAGGCTCCCAGGATCGCAGCTAAACCGAGGGCAAGAAATAGTTCTACGGGTTTGACGCGCATTTTGGCACTCCTCACAGATCGCGTAAATTTAACTTCTACTTAATATAATCTTAAACTCGGCGATTGGGACATCCATAAAAAAATCTAATTATCGGGGGACTTGAGAAGGCGCTCCCCTACCCCCGGCCAGAACAGAACTCGAGCCGGAACCCGTGAAGTCCCCCATGACAAACCCCGGTGGCGAAAGGTGCGAGTCTCATGAGGGGGGGGATTTCTCTATCCATCCACCACCGGGGTATCGTCGAGTTCGTTCATGACTCGTTCGTAAAACCGACGGTTGCGATCGCGGCATTCGGACAAACTTTCGGGATAGGAGCGACAGTTTTTGAGGTGCGATCGCCAACCTTCAGTATCGCATAAAAACTTCGTTTGGTCGTAACGTTGGTAGAGGGTTTTGCCAAATATCCTCAAACTGAGATCCGGTTGTTTCCAGCGTTCCACCGGATAGAGAGTTACGGGGTGTTTGAGGGTAAAAAATTTGCTCGTAAATGGAAAAGCCAACACTTTTCGCCCCAGCAGCGTCCCCCAGTATGCACCGTGAAAAGAGCTGGTGAGAATGGTTTCCCCTGATGCCAAAAATCTGACAATTTCTTCAAAATTTTGAGCTTCGTTCGTCATCCGGGGAAAGTTTTCAATATTAATTTGAAATTTTTTATGGGAAAAAACAACAAACTCGTGTTTGATCGGGTATCGGCGATCGAAGACTTCGTGCATACAGCTCACGCAGGGAACCCAATCATATCCGTCGTCAAAATCTCGGATGCCGACAATATCAAATTTTTCTAAATAAGGAAGATAGTCAAATTTGACATCGCGATCGCGTTGATAGATTTGATGTCCGGCTCCCCACATCACCAAACAGCGGTCGTTTTTTCGAGCTTGCAAACGCTGAAAATGATTGAGAAATCGCTCGAACATGAGCCCCCCACCTCCGACGATCGCATGGTGAGGTAATGGGGAGTCGCCATCGTCTTCGGGGCGTTCTTTATCCAAAGTCCGAAGGTCGATTTTGCTCACTTCGTAGCCCGGAAAATTAAAGTAATGTAACGGAGAGGAAAAGAAGTCTCCGATATTGGTCTCGTCGATAACGTGATAGTTGGCGATCGCTTTCATTGATAACTTTTAATTGATCAGTTGTGGAGGAGTTAAAATCTTGTAGATATCCCTTCAATATAGCAGGGTTTGGATAGCCCAATCAAAATATAACCCACGACTCGATCCGATGTCAAGACCGCGATCGCCCGAAAATCCCCGATTTCCAACGGGACTTGCACCCCATTCCAAAATAGGTTATAGTACAAACATACTACAACCCACCCGATGGGCAACAAAACCCATGAATCGTATTGAAATCGAGAACCGGACGATCGCGATCGCCCTGACGGGTTCCCGGGGTTACGGACTGGCGACGGAAACCTCCGATTACGACTATCGCGGTGTTTTCATCGCCAGCAAACCCTATTATCTGGGACTCCAACACATCGAACAAAAGGATCGGGGTTGGGATGTCGAACCCTCGGAAAAATTTCCCTTTTTATCGCAAGATACCTGCATTTACGAATTGCGGAAGTTTCTGAACCTCTCCGTTGACAACAACCCCAACATTTTGGAGCTGCTTTGGTTTCGGGATTACGCCCACCTCACCGAAGTGGGGGAACGGCTGCGACAACACCGACACCTGTTTTTATCAAAACGGGTGAAATGGACCTATTCCGGCTACGGTTACGCCCAGATCAAAAAGCTAGAATCCCACCGTCGCTGGCTGCTGAATCCCCCCACCCACAAGCCGACGCCGGGGGAATTCGGACTGGCGGAAACGCCGCCCTTAACCGTAAGTCAGGCGAACGGTTTTTTGGAATATTTGTATATCTTAGTGCGCGATCGCATCGAGTTTTTAGAACCCGCCCAGAAACTCTACGAACTACTCAACGGGGAAATCGACTACAAGGGGATTTTAAAACAGCATCCCCTCCCCGACGAGGCGTTGGATTACACCCAAACCCTCGCCGGTTCCTCCAAGGAATTTTTGCAGCGGTTGCAGAAAAGTCAGCGGTATCACCGGGCGGTTAGGGACTACAAAAACTATCAGCAATGGCAGAAAAACCGCAACCCAGCCCGGGCGGAAATGGAGGCAAAAGTCGGCTACGATTGCAAGTTCGCCATGCAGGCAATCCGGCTATTAAAAACGGGGATCGAAATTCTCAGGGATGGAATCCTGATCGTCGATCGCCGGGAAGCCGGAGATGCCGAAGAATTGCTCGACATCAAAACCGGCAAATACAGTTACGGAGAAGTGATGGAGATGGCAAAAACCCTGTATGAGAAGTTAGAGGAAGCCGAGGCAATTTCAACGTTGCGCGATCGCGTCGATGCAGAAGCCGTGAATCAATTGTGCATGGAACTCGTCTCCTGCCAGGGGTGGTGATAGAGAGGGTGTAGGGTG
>JBNGCR010000157.1:0-12784 GCA_050045915.1 Limnospira sp. | reverse complement strand
TTGAGGGCGGTTTCATCCAATGCCGTCGTTTGTCGGAGGGTGGTGCGATCGCATCAAACCTATCTATCCCCAACAAAAAATGCAACTCGCCGCCTACACCGCCGCACTCAACAGGCAGTATGGAACTCAATTCAACCAAGGATTGATCGTTGTTGCAACTCCCGATACAATCGATGTCAATCTCATCGACTCGTCCGAACTCAATCAATCTTGGCGACAATGGCAAAGCCTCGTCGCTCGGTTCTGGGCACAAGATCTAGATGTGGCTTGAAATTTCGACAACTGCAATACTCGACGGTAAGGGTGCGATAAGGGTGCGATCGCTCCCAGCCGTTCTTTTGTCTTCGCTCAGGTTGACGGAGCGCAACCCAACAACTCTATTATAATTTGAGTAGATCTTTATTCGGTTCCGTCTTGAGGGACGATTTTCGCCCGGAAAGCAGCGATATCGATATTTTAATCTCATTCGATCGCGATGCCCGTTGGACGTTATTCGATTGGGTCGATATGGAACAAGATATCAAGAATATTTTTCAAAGAGACGTTGATTTGGTCAGTCGGCGAGGGATCGAACGCAGTCGAAATCACCTCCGTCGTCAAGCAATTCTGAACTCCGCTCAAGTCATCTATGCAACCTCGCGAAATTAATTATTTCCAAGATATGCTCAATGCCGCCAAGTTGGCTCAAGACTTTGTGGCCGGGATTGACTGGGAAACCTTTGAACTGGATTTAATGCGTCAAGCCGCCGTGACTCGCCAATTTGAAATTATGGGAGAAGCGGCTCGTCGAATTTCGACCGACACTCAAGGGACTTTTCCAAACATTCCCGGGTCGCAAATTATTGGAATGCGTAATCGTCTCATTCACAAATACGATGACATCGACCTAGAGTTGATTTGGGATACCGTCGAGATCGCCTTGCCCGAATCGATTACAATGCTAGAAACTATCATCGATAATCAAGAATAACGGAAATCGACAATGACCGCAAAATTGAGCGAATAAAGGAGCGATCGCATGAAATTTTCAACCCGAATCAAAGCATTTATCAAGCTAGTGAAGTACGCTTTAAATTTCAAATTCCCCATATCACTCGAAGCAAAACCGACTCTGGCTCCCCCCTTCTTAAGGGGGGCGGGGGGGGGATCGTCCGCATCTGATTCAATCGATCGCCGCTATATCCATATTTTCAGACATTTTTTAATCCTCCTACTTTCCCTCTATTTTATATTGGGAAATCCCGCCCCCGTTTTCGCCTCCATCCACCGCTACCCGGAGGGTTCCGATCGCGTGATGTACCGCTCCAAACTCAGTTTGCGCGATCGCCGCGATCGCTCCTGGCAGGTTATCCTATTCAAACGCACCGCTTTCGGCCGAGTCGAGAGCCTCCACCTGCGTCTGGTGGGATTTCCGGGGTGGGTGGAAGTCGCCCACCCAACCCCCCTCACCCTGACGACGGCAACCGGCAAAACCTGGAGGGCCGAAGATGTGGTGGATCTGTCCCTGCCCCCCAACGTCGGCGAATACGACCTCGCCCCCGTTTTATTGGAATTGGAGGGAACCCCCGCGATGGAACTATCCCTGCCCCTGACGACCGAATCCGCAGAAATCCCCGTCCCCCCCTTTGTAGTGCGAGAATGGCAGCAACTTTTTGATAATTGATAATTGTTAATTGTTAATTGTTAATTGTTATTTAGCCACGTCGTGTCCAAGTAATCGATTTGGGCGTGGGGGCTCAGGGCGGCTAAGACCTGTTTTCCATAGCTGCGGTGCAGCACCCGAGTGTCCAGGAGGGCGACGACGCCCTGGGTTTCCCGGACGGGGGCGACGGCCCGCTGCAGCTCCCGCAGGGCGGTGGGGAGGAGGTAGAGGCGGAACCAGTCCTGGCGGCGGCGTTTGTGGTAGGCGACCCGGCCGGCCACCAGGGGATGTTCCAGGGAAGGCAGGGGCAACGTCGCGATCGCCAACAGGTGCGGGGGGGCGAACCGGTGCCGGTGGGTTTGCCAAAATTGCCAACCCGTCACCAAAATGTCGCGATCGCCCAATTCCGCCGTCTCCACCCGCACCTGGGAACCGAACTCCGACGCCAAAACCGCCCCCACCCGCCCCCTGAGTGGCACGTCTTCTACCAGCAACACCCGCAATCCGGCGACCCCCGCGCTCATCGATAGCAGAGTCCGCAACTCCCGGATTAATGCCCCCTCAAATTGGGGGGTATTGGGCATTGGTATCCCCGAGGGGAGGTAGAGTTGGATCAACTGAGTCTGGCGGTCCGGGGAAAATTTGACCCCGGTCATCTCCCCGAGTCCCATCACTTGGCGGTAAATGGGGGCAGTTTTCTCCAAATCCAGGGCACCGCCGATCAGCACCGAGGGCTGTTTTTCCCAGACGGGACGCAACGCCGAAGCCACCTCTATCGGGCTACAGTAAAACGTCAGGGCCCCGCGATCGCGATCGACGGCAACCCACCGCAACTGATCCTCGGACTGCCACTGATGCCAGAAGCGGTTCCAGGGAGAATCGGGTCCCTCGCTTTCCGCCAGGGAACAACTGCGGGACTCGGTGTCCTCCCCCGTTTCTTCTTTGAGGGCGGCAAACAGATCTTCGAGGATCTGCCGTTCCGCCTCGTCCAGGAGGTGGCACCCGTAGAGGTTGGGGGGGCGGGCGAAGGTAGACTTGATCAGGCGCACTTGGGCTTCCCGGAGGAGATCCCGCCACTCCGGGCGCCCGTCGATCAACTGCCGCCAGTCGGACCCGCGCAACCGGGCCGTGAGGCGATCGCGGGCCCAGCGTTCCAGGTCGTCGGCGCAGTCGAGAATCGTGGGGATAGCGGGGGGAAAATTGCCCCTCTCCCCCAGGCGATCGTCCAACCAGGCTTCCGGAGTCGTCAGCAGCAACCCTTGATAGTCCGCACCCGGCCAGCGATCGCCCCTGCGAATGGGCATCTCCATCAACCTCCACACCTCCTCCCCCTCTCCGAGGTGTCGCAGTCGGGAGAACTCCACCGCCAGCAAATGTTCGATCACCGCTTCCGGGGCGACGATGACGCTGGCTTTCCCCCACACCAAAACGGGGATCAGGTAGCTGAAGCGATAGGAATGGTTGAGGCTTTCCGGCGGCACCCCCGTCTGGATCAGGGCGCTGCGCCCCAGGCGCAAGGCGCGAGCCACCAGCCTCGCCATCGTCAGATGGTGGGGCCAGTCGATCTCGCCGAGGGAATGTACGAAGCGGCGAAGCAAGTTGTGGGCTTCTACCTCAATCACGGGTGATGTTTGGGGGAACGGTTTCGGGGCGGATGCCGGTGCGGATGGTCGAGGGTTGGAATTCGGACAGGAGTCCGGCACGGCACCTTCCATATTAGCGGGAGCGGGATCTGCAATTCTATTTTTCGAGGCGATCGCCCGGATCTCAACCGTGAAGGAAAGGCGGCGGGCAAAAGTCGAGAGGCACGGGGGTTTCGAGGAATCTGCGCTCCGATCTCGTCGGAACGGATCACCGGGTTTCGTCAAAACTTTCGATAAATGCGATGACAGCTTCAAGTTCCGGCAGGCAACTTTCGGGGGAGGCGGTTTCGGACGAGGCGGACTCCAAGATCGCAGACGAGCCAATGCCAATGGGGTTCATCTGCGGATGTTGGTAGACGGCGAGAATTTTTTGACTGGAATTGGTGAGTTGGGTGGAAGTAGGCTGGCGAAAAAATAATGGGATCGATTCGGAGCGGGTGCTGCGGACTAATTTTTTGATGTCGTTGACTCGGGCGATCACTTGACCCATTGCGCTCAACAACTGCGTCCGCCGTTCCGGTTTCAGGGACGAACTTTGGAGCTGCCGCAGCAACGTGACGATATTTTTTTGGGTGCCGGTGGCATCGTCGAAGGGTAAAATCGCCATGCAACCGATGGGAAACAGGTCTTCCTCTTTGTCGGCGAGGAAGGTTAGAGTCGTGGTGCGATCGCCCACTTCGATGCTAGGGGGGCGAGCCATGATGGGAAATTCGCCGGCAATTTTTTGGTAGGTGGTCGCCAACACCACATTCGCCTCTTGGTCGAGGGGGGAGTTGACGACGATCCGAACCTTCGGGCGGGTTTGATTGAAGAACTTTTTTAACGTCTCGCGATCGAAATGGTAAACCTCGCTGTGGTCGCCGTTGGGACTCAAATCCACCCACTCGCAGGTAATCTCCTCCGCTTTCAGATTGAAGCGGGACACTTGGTGCAGTTTGGCCCCCGTCAAAGTCGCCCCTGACAAATCCGTACCGCTCCAGGAGGCGCGAATTAAATTCGTCTGGGTCAAGTCCGCGTGTACCAAACTGGCCTTGAGCAGCGTCGCCCGGTTCAGGTTGGCACCGCAGAGGTTCGCACCGCTCAAATTCGCCTCGCTCAGGTCTGCACCGCTGAGGTCGGCCCCCCGCAAGTCGCTCCAGCGCAGGTTGGCGCCCCGCAGGTCAGCCCCGCTCAGGTTGGCGTAAGTGAGGTTCGCCTGCCGCAATTCCGCTTGGCTGAAGTCGCTCTTGGGCAAATTCGCCTTCACCAAGTCCGTCCCCCGCAGGTCGGCCCGCCGGAAGTTGATGGCGGCTCCGGATGCCCCCCGCAGGTTCGCCCCGCTCAAATTGGCGCCACTGAAGTTCGCCTGCTGAAGTTGGCTTTCCCGCAGGTCGGCGCCGTTGAGGTTGGCTTGGGTGAAGTTCGCCTTGTGCAGTTTGGCACGGATCAATTCGGCCCGGATCAACAGGGCCTCGACAAGTTGGGCTTCGCTCAAATCCGATCGCACCAAATTGGCGACGTTGAGGGTCGCCCGGTTCAAGATGGCTCGGGTGAGGTTGGCGCTGCTCAACCGGACGACGTTGAGGTTGGCGTCGCTCAAATTCGCCTCGCTCAAATCGGCTGAACCCATATTGGCGACGCTGAAGGAGGCCCCGCTCAAGTTAGCCCCCCTCAATATGATTCGGCTCAAATTTGCTTCGTTGAGATTGATGCCCTGAAAATCTCGTCCTCCGTCCCGGTATTGCTTGACAATTCCATAAACTTTGACAAGATCGCTTTCCGAAATATCGCGATGATTATGATCGGTCATTCGATGTCGAACCCCCTCCAATTCTGGCCGAAATTTTTGCTTGATTAATTCTATTGATGATACCCCAAAAAGCCCCGATCCATAGGGCTGTAAGCCTCAGTAGAAGCTGGCGACAAAGTCGATCACCTGCTCCGGTGTCGGCATCGCCAGTTGTCGGTATTGTTCGGACTTGAGTCCGGCAAAACTGGTCAGCTCGGGGATATAATTCAAGTTTCGACCGAATTCGGGATTGTTGTGAATGGTCAGATATTCCGTAACTAGATTGCTCAAAATTGTTTGGGTCGGAGAATTAAAAAAGCGATCGCACTCTCCCAATTCGGAGCGCCATTTTTCGGACAGCATCGAATCATTCAAATGTCCGATTTTCTGAATCGTACCCACCCCGAACTGCACGATTTGATTCGACAACCTCACCCCCATCTGGGCACTGTTGTCCGGATTCAGCATCCGCAGCGATTCCAGAATCGAATTCCGGGTCGATGTCGCGTCGGAAAACGGCAGGATGGCGACGTAAGCGGTCAAAAACAGTTGCTCCTCCTCTTCTATCCTAAATGATAAGACCGTCCTCCGAGATCCCACGTCGATGCTGGGGGTTTGTTTGATAAAAGGATGGTGGCGGATGATGTGGCGGTAGATGGTCGCGAGGACGCAGTGGGTGTCCGGGTCGAGGGGGGCGTTGATGCGGATTTGGACTGTGGGCGATTCGATGTTGAAGAAGCGGTTGGCTTCCTGGGGGCTGAAGTAGCGGATTTGGCTGCCGTCGCCCTCGGGGCTCAGGTCGATCCAGTCGCAGGTGATCTCGTCCGCCATCAGGCTGAACCGGGACACGCCGTACAATTTGCTCCCCGTCAGGGCTGAACCCCTCAAGTCGGCTTCTGTGCAGTCGCTCTCGATCAAATTAGCCTGGGTCAAATCGGCGTGGATGGCGGTGGAGTTGAGCAAATTGGCGCCGCTGAGGTTGGCCCCCCGCAAACTCGCTCCGCTCAGTTGGGCTGATTCCAAGTTAGCCCCGCTCAGGTCGGCGCCGCTCAAGTTCGCCCACCGCAAGTTGGCGCCGCTGAGGTTGGCGCCACTGAGGTTGGCGCCGTCGAGTTCGGCCTGCCGGAGTTCGGCGTTGCGGAGGTTGGCACCCCGCAGGTCGGCCCGGGTCAGTTTCGATCGCGTCAGGTTGGCCTCTTCGAGGTCGCCGAGGATGAGGCTGGCTTCCGACAGGTTGGCCCCCGATAGGTTAGCCTGTTTCAAATCGGTCCGTCGCAAGGTGGCTTCCCGCAGGTCGGCTTCGTTGAGATTCGATCGCGTCAAGTTGGCGTCGCTGAGGTCGGCCCGCATCAGTTCGGCTCGAATTAAGGAGGAGTCGATCAGGCTGGCGTTGCTGAGGTCGGCCCGAATCAGGTTGGCTACGTTGAGAACGGCTTCGTCCAAGTTGGCGCCGGTGAGGACGGCACCGCTCAATTTGGAGACGTTGAGTTTCGCACCGCTCAGGTTCACCTCGCTGAGATTGGCACCGCTGAAATTCGTGACGCTCAGAATCGCACGGGTCAAATTTGCCCGACTCAGGTTCGCTCGACTCAGGTTAGCTTCGCACAGGAGAATTGCGGTAAAATCCCGCTTCCCCGATTGATAGTTGAGCAACAGTTCTTCGGCATCCATGCCCGTTTCGCTCCGGCCTAATATCAGCAAATTCATGTCTTATTCTATCAAAAATTCGTCGCCTCGTGTCAATTAATTGGGCGACTTTTAAGGGGCGGCTGTCGGCCCTCGCGGTTCCCCTCCAAACCGGCAAATTTGCCCTTTTTTTCGCGACTGAAATCCCCGATTCTTGATGTTTTATAAAAGTTTCTTGGGGGCATCTGCCAGGGGGATATATAGCGGTGCGCGATCGTGTCTTGACGAGATCTGAACTCCGCAGCTCGCGCACTGCTATAATAGCCAAAATAATCTCGAAAGTTTTCAACCGAATGAGATTCAAAAAGAGTTCATCACCCCGGAAGTTGTCGGATGAATATCGGTATTGTCGGATTGGGTTTAATTGGCGGTTCCCTAGGGTTGGATTTGCGATCGCTGGGGGCAGATTCCGCAGAAAACGCGGCTCCGGAAGGCTATCGAAAGCCGGGGCGGGTGTTGGGCGTCAGCCGCCGCCGGTCTACCTGCGATCGCGCCGTCGCCCTCGGTGCGGTGGACGAAGCGGACGCGGATTTGTCTTTGATGGCACAAGCCGATCTGATTTTCATTTGCACCCCCTTATCGGCGATCGCGCCGACCGTCGAACAACTTGTCGATCACCTCAAGCCTAATGCAATTCTAACGGATGTGGGGTCCGTCAAAACCCCCGTCGTCCGAACCCTGTCCCCCCTGTGGCCCAATTTCGTGGGTGGACATCCGATGGCGGGGACGGCTGAGAGCGGCATCGAGGCGGCTCAGTTCCACCTGTTCGCCGGACGCCCCTATGTCGTCACTCCCACCGAAACCACCCCCCCCGCAGCGGTGCGGGAAGTGGTGGCGATCGCCGAGGCCCTCCGCTCCCGGGTCTACTCCTGCTCCCCGGAAGCCCACGATCGCGCCGTCGCCTGGATTTCCCACCTCCCGGTTATGGTCAGCGCGGCCCTCGTTGCCTCCGTGGCGGGGGAAACCGATCCGGAAGTCCTCGATCTGGCCCGCAAACTCGCCAGTTCCGGCTTCCGCGACACCAGTCGCGTCGGCGGTGGCAACCCCGAATTGGGCGTGATGATGGCTAAATACAACCGCGAAGCCGTCGTGCGATCGCTCCACACCTACCGCCAAACTCTCGACGAGATCGCCGATGCCGTGGTTCGGGAAGACTGGGGAGAACTTGAAAGGTATTTGACTGACACTCAAAAGGCGCGATCGCAATTCAACCTGTAGGGTTTGACGGAATTGAATGGATCGTCCACAGATTTCGCAGATTGTCGCAGATTATTTGGTGTTGGGGTGAGTGGATCTGGGAAATTAATTGATAATTATCAATTATCAATTATCAATTATCAATTATCAATTCTCTAAGCGATACTTCCCCGCTTTCGGGCTTCTTTGTACGACGTGCCGACATTTTGCAGTCCGGCCCGGATCATTTCCTGTTCCAGTAGCGCGAAAAATCGGGAGCGATCGCCGCCCCGGACTACGGCCTGGTTGTGGGCTTCGGCGAGGGCGACGGGGTAGCCGTAGCCCTTATGGACTTGGGCCAACATCATGCCCAGGGCCGACTCGAACGTTTCCGAGTCCTCGGCTACCCAGGCGGGGCACTCGATGCGGGCGATTTCCAGGCCGACGTTGACGTAGCAGAAATAGATGGAGTGGGTGCCGTAGAGGTCTAAAATGCGCGATCGCGACTGCCACAGGGGGCTGCGCTGCCCCGGTTCCAGGCGGGAAGACCACAGCACCCCGTCCCGTAGGGGTTCGCACACCTGGCAGGGGGCCTGTTTGATCCGCCCCTTGTGATCGACTGTGCCGATGTCGGGGCAGTGGTGCAGGCAGTTGGGTTCCTCGTAGGGGCAAGCCTGGAACCGCAGGAAGGAGAGGGTTTCGGCGCTTCGGGAGGCGCTGAGGTAGCCTAAAAGGGGGATGCCGGCCAACCGCAGGAGCTCCCAGGCGCCCAAAATCGGCTCGATGATGCGATCGCGGGCCTCTCCGGGCAACTGTTCCAAAAACCAGTAGATCAGAGAACCGTCCACCAGGGCGAGGGTGGGGGCGGGGAGGACGTTGTCGGAAAGGATGAGCAGATCTTGGCCGATTTCGGCCAGGGCGACTGCTTCCGAGACGGTGCGGCGGTAGCCCATCCACTCCTCGGTGCGGATGCCCCACTGGCGGGAAATGTAGAGGTCTTCGGGGCGGTAGAAAATTTCGGGAACACTGTCGAGAACCGGATGGCGACTTTGGCCATAATGGAGGATGACCCGGCTCACGTTGAGCAAGTAACAGTAGGCGATTTCGTGGGCGCTCGGGGCGATTTGGGAGCCGTCGGAGGCGAAGACGGTGTGGGCTTCTGGGGGGGTTTGGATGGCGGGCCGGCGGTCCAGCGGTTCCACGGGGGTGGCCGCGTTGAAGGGGATGCGGTGTACCCAGCGGGCTTGCCGGCTCACCAATTCTTCCTGGCGGGTCTGGGCTTCCTCGAACAGGGTTTGTGCCCGTTCCAGGCGATCGCGGGCCGCTTCCGCCTCCCGGGTCATGTGTTGGCTCATGCCCTGCATTTGGCGGGCAAGTTTTGTCAGGTCGAGCATGGGAAAATTGAGAACGCTGAGAACTCGGGTTAAACTCAATTATAGGTCCCAAAAGTGCATTTGATATTCTGAAGCCGGAAAATTGACTACACTGGAAACCAAACAACCCTCAGATCGACAAAAATAAACCCTCAAAAATTTGATAAAATTTTAAGGTTTTGAGTCTGAGAAATAACAACTTGAACAATTGTTGTATATCAGAATTTTGGCGTTCAGGAGTCCTGACATGACAGATTTTGCAGCACCCGTCCCGTCGGAACCGATCGACTTGAGCAATTGCGATCGCGAACCGATTCACATTCCCGGCCAAATTCAATCCTACGGATGCCTGCTGGTTCTCAAAGAACCCGAGTTAACCATCTTGCAGGCCAGTTGCAACGCCCCCAAATTTTTAGGCTTGGAAGTCGAAGCCCTGATCGGAAACCATTTGGAGCGAGTGTTGCCGAAATCGGAAGGCCAAAAAGTGGTTCAGTTCGTCCGGCAACAAGATTCGGGATACTTCGGCCCCTTCAAATTCGACCCCGGTGATCGCCAAAAAATTGGCAAATTGACGGCCAGCCTGCACCGCCATGACGGTCTATTAATTTTGGAGTTAGAACCCTATTTTAAAACCGAATACAATCGCCGTTTTAGTTTTTATTCTAGGGTCAAATGTTCCTTTTCCAACATCATCAACAAAACGACATTTGAAGAATCCGTCCGCCATTTGGCTCGGGAAGTGCGGACGCTGACCGAATATGATCGCGTGATGATTTATCGCTTTGAAGAAGACGGCAGCGGCATCGTCGTGGCGGAGGACAAACGACCCGATCTCGAAACCTTTCTCGGGCTGCACTATCCCGCCTCCGACATTCCCAAACAGGCGCGGGAACTCTACTACAAAAATTGGGTGCGAATTATCGTCGATATCAATTATAAACCCGTCCCCATTTTCCCCGCCAACAATCCCGTCACCTCAGCCCCCCTCGACCTCAGCCACGCGATTTTGAGGAGCGTCTCGCCCATCCACATCGAATACCTTCAAAATATGGGGGTTTCTGCTTCCCTGTGTATCTCTTTGATTCACGACAAAAGACTCTGGGGCATGATCGTTTGTCACCACTACAGCCCCAAATTTGTCCCCCACGAATTGCGGCAGGCCTGCGAGTTCTTGGGGCAATTTATGTCCGTTGAACTGTATCGCCAATATCAAAATAATTGGGAACGCTACAAATCAAAAGTCAAAGAGATTCAACACCTGTTCAGACAAAAATTATCCGGCCGGGAATCCGATGTCATCCGTCAAATGATGCAGATGATCCACCAAAGCGGCGATCGCCTGCTAGAATTGGTCAATGCCCGGGGAATCGTCATCTCCTTGCAGGGAAAACTGTCTCACTGCGGGGAAGTTCCCTCCCCGGACGATCTGGAAAATTTACTCTGCTGGCTGCGGACTTATCACCGGGAAGAAATTTTCTATACCGACCGCCTCGGCGAACTCTATTCCCCAGCCAAAAATTACACCCAGAAAGCGGCGGGTTTGTTGGCGATCTCGATTTATTTGGATCGGGTGACTTATCAAATTATTTGGTTCAGGCCGGAACGGGTCCGCACCGTCACCTGGGGCGGCAACCCCAACAAACCCGTCATCAAGGACGGAGGTGAGGAGGTTCGCCTGTCCCCCCGCAAATCCTTTGAAGCTTGGAAAGAGACGGTCAAGGGCCGCGCTGAACCTTGGAATGAACTAGAGATCGCGGCGGCTGCGGAGTTGAGAAATAGCCTCATGTTGGCTGTTTTGCAGTTTTCCCATTTTGCCCTCGAAGAAGTCGCCAAACGCGCGGAGACGGCAAACCGCGCCAAAAGCGAGTTTTTGGCGAATATGAGTCACGAGATCCGCACGCCGATGAATGCGATTTTGGGGTTTTGCGACCTGTTGCAGGGGATGGTGGAGGACGAACAGCAGCACGGTTATTTGGATGCGATCGCGGCGGGGGGGCGGGCGTTGATGGCCCTGATCGATGACATCCTCGACCTGTCCAAAATTGAGGCTGGGAAACTGGAACTTCAGTACGAATCCGTCGAATTGCGGGTTCTGATGCAAGAGATCCGACAGATGTTTTCTCCGACGGCGATCGCCAAGGGTTTGTCATTGCAAATTGAGGTGGAAGAAACCGTCCCCACCACCATTAAATTTGACGAGGTTCGGCTGCGGCAGATCTTATTTAATACGGTTGGTAATGCTCTAAAATTTACGGAAACAGGGTCAGTTTTCATCTCGGTTCGGACTTTTCGACCGGAGAGCGATCGCCCGATTTCTCTGGAAATTACCGTCGCAGATACGGGGATCGGGATTTCCTCAGACCAGCAACAACAGATTTTTGAAGCCTTCGTTCAAAGTGAGGGACAGAGTACCCGCAAATATGGCGGGACGGGTCTGGGATTGGCGATTACCCGGCGACTCACCCACCTTTTGGGGGGAAACGTGACCCTGAAAAGTGAGTTGGATGTGGGGAGTACCTTTACGTTTACCTTTCCCAATATTAAAATTGCCGAAGAACGGAGTACAAACCGTTTAAAGTTAACTCAAAAGATTGATTTTAATGCGTTTCAACTTTCGACAATATTGGTGGTAGATGACGTGCAGTCCAACCGAAATTTGCTCGCGGGTTACTTCCAGGGTACGGGACATCGTCTGCTGCAGGCAAAAGATGGTTGGGAGGCGATCGCGATCGCTAAAACTGAACGTCCCGACGTGATTTTGATGGATTTGAGAATGCCGAATTTGGATGGAATTGAAACCAGTAAACGATTGAAGCAAGACCGACAAACTTGGAATATTCCCATCGTGATGTTGACGGCTTCCGTAGCGGCTCAGGATTTTGAATTGAGTCAAAATCTCTGCCGAGGATATTTGCGAAAACCCGTCAGCAAATCTAAACTTGGCGATGTATTGCGGGATATTTTGCCCGGTCGGAAAGTGGAACAGCCCTCATCGAATGAACGGGTTATTACTGACCCCCAGAACCCCTCGCAGATGACTCCACAATGCCTCGAAAAATTGTCCGAATTGAAGGCTATTTTAGAACGGGAGGAAGAGACGAAATGGCTGGAGTTGCGCGATCGCATGACCCAGAGACAGTTGCGATCGTTCCTGAAGCGACTGCAAACCCTGGCGGCGGATTATCCCTGGGAACCCCTGCAAAATTATGCGGCGGCTTTGGACGAACAATTGACCGCTTTCGATTGGGATCGGTTGCCGGAGACGATCGCACAGTTTCCCACCTTGAGGGAAATGCTGTACGGGGTACTTTCGGACGGTTAAATTCCCCCAAATTTTAAGTTCCATAAATCCCAAAATTTTTGGGGACTTAAGTATCGGGTGGGCTCCCCTCTCAAGCCCCCTAAATCCCCCAACTTTGGGGGACTTAAGTATCGGGTGGGCTCCCCTCTCAAGCCCCCTAAATCCCCCAACTTTGGGGGACTTAAGTATCGGGTG
>JBNGCR010000156.1:0-13016 GCA_050045915.1 Limnospira sp. | reverse complement strand
CTGCAATCAAAGCTTTTCAAAAATCCGAGGCAAAGCTGCACCCATCTGAATCTCAACTTTGCCTCAATCTTTGTACTGGACTACAGAAGCGATCGGCTCTTGGCTATCTGCTGATTTTGGGAGACTTGATATTGATGTTGCGGGACTTGATACTCCGGCACGATCCGCTTGAGGCACTCCACAATTCCCGCGCGATCGTTCAAACGAGCTTGGGTGAACAAGTTGAGCAACTGAGGTTCCAAAACCGGCCAAGACAAGCCAGATTCCCGGGCGCAGAAAATTTTGGGATGTTGGGTTGGAGTCGCCTTGCTACAATCGATCAGCAATTCCTCGTAAATTTTTTCCCCGGGCCTCAAACCGGTAATTTGAATTTCAATGTCTTGGTGGGGTATCAAGCCACTCAGTTCGATCATTTGGACGGCCAAATCGTAGATGCGAACCGGTTCCCCCATCTCCAACAGAAAGACTTCCCCACCCCGACTCATGGCGCCGGCCTGAATCACCAGAGAAGAGGCTTCCGGAATAGACATAAAATAACGGGTGATATCCGGGTGCGTCAACGTAATCGGCTTGCCTTCTTTAATTTGTTTTTGAAACCGGGGGACGACAGAACCGCTGCTGTTGAGAACGTTGCCGAATCTCACCATCGTCAGACAGGTTTGGGTATCGGGCAAACTCGAATAGGCTTGTAATATCAATTCCGTCACTCGCTTGGTTGCCCCCATGACATTGGTGGGACGGACGGCTTTATCCGTCGAAATGAGGACGAACTTTTTCACGCCCAACTTATTGGCGCAAGTGACGGCATTCAACGTCCCAAAAACATTGTTGATAATGCCCTGTGCCACATTTCTTTCCACCATCGGGACGTGCTTGTAAGCGGCCGCGTGGTAAATCGTTTCCACATCATGTTGGGCGATCGCACCCCCCAAACATGATGGATCGGTGACAGAACCCAGATAAGGAAATCGCGGGATCTGAGGGTAAGTTTCTGCCAACTCTATATCAATGCTATACAGCGCAAATTCATTCAATTCATAAAGCACCAAGGATTTGGGGTTGTGCCGAAGAATTTGACGGCATAATTCTGAGCCAATCGACCCCCCTGCCCCCGTTACCAAAACGGATTTTCCGGTAATATCTTTCCCGAACAACTGATGGCAAGGCTGAACCTGCTCTCGGCCCAACAGATCGTTGATATCGAGGGGCCGGAGGGTGTTGACAGAAATTCGACCCGAGATGATTTCGCTGATGCTCGGAATCGTATAAATCGGAATTCCCAGCGGTTTGAGGGTTTGAACAATTGCCTTTCGTCGGGCACCGCTGACTTCGGGCAAAGCCAACAGGATGATGTCAACAGATAGTTTCTGGAGCAACTTAGCCAAATCCTGGGGGGGATAGATGGGCAATCCGAGCATGAGCAGATGATGTAAACTTGGGTTATCATCGCTGAAACCGATTACGTCATAGTCCATGTCGTTCTTCAAGGACTGTGCCACCTGCAATCCCGCTTCCCCGACGCCGTAAATAATCACGCGCTTCTGGCGTTTTTTGCGTTGGACGAAGGCGTGCAAGTATCTGGCAAGTTTGAGCAAAAAAATTCGTCCGATAACGATCAGGATGAGTGTCAGCGCGGCATCCAACAACAAGACGGAGCGGGGCAACTGTCTGGCCCCCATAAAAAACATTAAGAAAACCAGCGCGGAGGAGCTACACACAACTGCCTTTAGGACGGAGAACATGAATTCATGTCTCGTATAAGTGAGGATAACTCGATACAAATTCATCCATTTAAAAAACAGGGATTTGATCGCAATTAGGGCAAAAATTAATCCGACATATTGACCGTAGTTTGGAATTTCAAGCCCTTCAAATCTCAGCCACAAAGACAGATGAATTGCGAGGCAAAATATTGAGCCATCATAAACCATTAAAATAATTTTTTTGTGAGATCTGGAAAGTCGATGATGGGCGATATCAAAGGCGACGGCTGAATTGCGGAGGGCCAATTGGGTTAAATTCATAGGACACCGTTGTGAGGGTGGGTCTGAAGTTGTCTGCAACAAAACTTCATGAATTTTGTTGTCTAAAAAAAGGCTATGTCAAATCTAGAGGCATCCTAATTTAATGATTTTCGGACGCTTCCAACCGTGTTATAACACGGCGATTTTGGAAGGTCAACAGACATCCGACCAGCCAACCAGAGCCATCGGATACACCCGATAAAGTCGCCGAAATCCATGTGTGATGAGACTTTCCGGAATCGCGATCAGCAACTCTCGCGATCGCCGCCATTCACGAGGGGCTACTCATTCAAAATTCTTAAGGTTTTGTTTATAAATAAGAGTCCTGGCGACTGCCATATTATAGACGGCTAAAGTCCCGGGGCAACAGTTCGCGGGGAAGAACGGGTTCGGAAAGTCCGAGTTTCCGACTCCCTCTAGGTTTGATCCGCCGGGGCGATCGCTACAATCCTCGACGTTGGGGACATTTTGCCAATCAATATCCAATGTAATTCGAGGGTGCGATCGCAGTGGAGCGCCAAGACGTTTCGGACGGGCTGACTCTTACGACCGCCGCCAAATCCAAACCGTTCCATCCTCATCCCCCCCCACCAACGTCTGACCGTCGATCGCGAATTGGAGAGAATTCACCGGCGCCGTGGCATCGGTTAAAGTATTGAGCAATTCCCCGGTTTGAACGTCCCAAATTTTCACGGTGCGATCGCGGCTGCCGCTGGCGATTTGTCGCCCGTCGGCACTCACCGCCACCGCCAAAACCTCCCCCCGATGACCGGTCAACGTCCTCACCTCTTCCCCCGATCGCAAATTCCAAAGTTTAATCGTATTGTCCGCACTGCCGCTCACCACCTGTTTTCCGTCCGGCGTAATAGCCACGGACCGCACCGCCCCCTCGTGCCCCCGCAACTGATACCGCAACTGCGACATCTCCAAATCGACGACATTGACCGTGCGATCGGCCGAACCGCTGGCCAACCAGCGACCGTTGGGACTGAAGGCCACCGAATACACCGTATCCGTGTGGGCGAGATCATTATAGAGAATCTGCCCCGTCTTCCGATCCCACACCCGCACCGTCGTGTCCGCGCTCCCCGTGGCGATCGCCTTATTATTCGGACTAATTTCCACCGCAAAAATCGGACCGGCGTGCTCCAGGGGCGAATACAACTCCCCGGTTTGCAAATTCCACTCCAAAACCCGCCAAAACTCCGTCCCCGACGCCAACTCCGTCCCGTCGGAACTAAAATCCACGGCGAGGATAGCCGACGTGTCGCCCAACAGCGTCTCCGCCACCTCCCCGGTTTCCAAATTCCACAGCTTGATAGTATTGTCCCGGGAAGCGCTGGCGACCGTCCGCCCGTCGGGACTGACAGACACCGACTCCACCGCCGCCGTATGGTCCGCCAACGCCGTCGCCGACGCATTTTTCCAGTAGACCACCCCCTGGCACTGCCGCAGCAAGTCTTGAGCTTCGACGTACCGGCTGGAAGACTTAGGCACCGCCTTGGCCCGGGCGATGCACTCCTCGTAATTTTCCGCCGCCAGCAGACCGCCGATCTGCCGCACCTGTTCCCCCTCGAGTCGTTCCTGCCGTTCCCGGGCGACCTGTCCCTGCCTCCACTTTTGATACTCGTAAAACACGAAGGCCAGGATCGCGATCGCCAGGGAAATCGCCGCCAGGACGAACCAAAAATAAACGGGAGGGCGGGACCCGGATGCCGGTTTCGCAGGGAGTCGCGACCGTTTCCGGCGCCGGTCGATCCCCAGCCAAGCCGAGATCCCGTCCAGCCAGGTGCGGGGCAGGATGTGGCTCTCGATCAGGGCCACATCTTCGTCCGAAATGCCCAACATCTGTTGCAGGCGATCGAGTTCGGACCGGGTTTCCTCGCTGAACGGATATTGCTGCTGCACCGCCGCCGCCAGAGCCCGTTCGTAGCGTTCCCCCTTCTGGCGATATTTGCGGTAGGGGTTGAGAATTTCATCTTCGACCGCCTCCGCCTCCTCCTCGGTCAGTTCCAAATTCTGCCGCAATTCCTCCAAAATTTGCCGCCCCACCACCGAAATATCTCCCCGGCGATCGGCGCAGCGTTTCACCTCGTCCCGGTAGGTTTCCAATTTTTGCACGTCTGCCGGGGTGCGATCGCGGAGCCACCTCTGGCCGATTTTTTCCAGGTCTGCCAACACTGCCTCCGCCGACTGATACCGCCGCCGGTAGTCGGCCTCGACCATCCGATCCACGATGTCCCCGAATTCGGGACTGACGATCGCCAAATGCCGCCAGACCAATTCCCCGGGGTTGCCGTGGTGGTTTTCCCGCAGTTTCCGCAATTCGTAGGGGGGGAGTCCGGTCAACGCTTGGATGGCGATCGTCCCCAGGGCGTAGATGTCGCTGTTGAGGTGGGGGTCGCACTCGAACTGTTCGACGGGCATATATTCCATCGTCCCGATCCGGCCCGTGGGGGGGTTGTTGTTCTGGCTGAAGCTAATTTCTTTCACCGCCCCGAAGTCCAGCAGCATCAACTTGCCGTCCGAGTCCCGCCGGATCAGGTTCCCGGGTTTGATGTCCCGGTGGATCACCCCCTGGCTGTGGACGTAGCTGAGAATTTCTAGAACTTCTTTGACGATGGCGACGACCCGCTCCTCCGGCAGGGGCCGGCCAGGTAAGATCTCGTCGTTGAGGGAGTGGCCGCTGACGTGGGACTCAACCAGATAAAATTCTTGGTTTTCCTCAAAATAGGCTAAAAGTTGCGGAATTTGGTCGTGTTGGGAGAGGCGCTCCAACACCTGGGCTTCCTGCTGGAACCGACGGCGGGCGAGGTTGACCAGTTGGGGATCTTCGGCGATCAGTCGCAAATGCTTGACGAAGCAGAGGGACTCGCCGGGACGCCGGGTATCTTTCGCCAAGCTGGTACTGCCGAATTCCCCCGATTCGATGACTTCGAGAATTTGATAGCGTCCGTCTAAAAGCTGGTCAGTCATATTGCAGGGGATGGGGGATGGGGAATGGGGAATGGGGAATGGGGAATGGGGAATGGGGAATGGGCAATAGGCAATAGGCAATAGGCAATAGGCAATAGGCAAGGGGGATGGGGATGGGGATGGGGATGGGGAAGAGTTTGCCATCTGGGTTGCGGGATGGTGTCTTCTCCGTCGCGACGATCGCTCTCAAGTCAGACCTCAACTCCACTGTGCTTGATTATGCCATTTTCTCATCTTCTCATTTTTGACGGGACGGGCCGGGTTCGGTTCGGGTGGGTTCGATTGGAAAGGGGGCGGGGTTTGTGACGATCGCCCCCCGTTGCCTCGGCCGGATTTTCGGGGCGGGGGACTCGCTCCCTGGGGCGAAACTCGGAGCGGGCGATCGCCTCTCAAAGGCTACGCGGAGGAGGTTTCGGGATTTGTTAAAAAATGTCAAAGGGTTTTTATTAAAAATTGTTGCACAAACTTGATCCCGTTGCTAAAGTGTGCGTATGAGTGAACGCTCGTAAAAAGGAGACGTATGAGCCATGTTCTACGCTACTGCCGTATTTGACCTCTCGTCGGCGATCGACTGAGTTCAGGTCTGATTGAAGATTGTCTCCGAGCGACCCGGGTCAGCCCTTCTCGACTTGTTTGCCGGAGATAGAGCGATCGCCCTTTCTCCAGACTGCTCAACCCAGAATTTAGGAATTTGGGTTTCCCTTCGGAACCATTGAAGACGCTCCAATTGAGTCCCATCCATCACTGACGAAAACACTACGCTTCGTTTCACCGCCATTTCGGATAGCGAGCCGTGCGATTGAATTCGCTGGCTCTCAGCTTCCCTGCGGTGAACTCCACACAGGAGGTATTTTATGGATATCAAAGGCATTACAGCTCTGATTACCGGGGCTTCCCGTGGTATCGGGCGGGCGATCGCCTGGGAGTTAGCCCGCAACGGCGCCCATCGCCTGGTGTTGGTGGCCCGCGATCGCCAAAAATTGGCGGAACTCGCGGCCGAACTGAGTCAGATGGGAGTCGAAGTCGTCACCCTCGCCCTCGACTTGCGGAAACCCGCCGAAGTTCATATCGCGATCGTCCGGGCTTGGCGCACTTACGGCCCCATCGACCTGCTGATCAACTGCGCCGGAGTCGCCCACCAGACCCCCTTCTTGCAGTCCAAACTCCCGCAAGTCGAGGAAGAACTCTCCCTGAACCTGATGGGACTCTACACCGTCACCCGCGCGATCGCCCGTCGCATGGCGACCCAAAAGCGCGGCACCATCGTCAACGTCTCCAGTCTGATGGGCAAAATCGCCGCCCCCACCATGTCCACCTACTCGGCCACCAAATTCGCCATCCTCGGCTTCACCCAAGCCCTGCGGGGAGAGCTGGCCGACCACAACATCCGGGTGATCGCCCTCCTCCCCACCCTCACCGATACGGACATGACCCGGGGCCTGAAATTGTTCCGGTGGGTCATCCCCATGACCCCCGAACAGGTCGCCCAAGAACTGATCGCGGGACTCCGCAAAGACTCGCCGGAAATTTTGGTCGGGTGGCAGAGTCACCTCGCTATCTGGTGCAGCCGCATCGCCCCCGGAATGCTGGACAAGGTACTGAAAATGGCCTCCCCCCTGTCGGGAAAATCTGACCCATCAACCTGGCGAAGGGCTGGGGCCGTTTCTCGGTAATAGGGAGTCGGGAGTAGAAAGCAGAGTTTCTTTGCTTCCTCCGTCCTCCGCCCCATAAAAACCGGGCTTGTCATGCCAGAACCCCTGGCGCGGCAAGCCCTCGCGTTTTATGGAAGTTATCCGAACTTGGGGGCGATCGGCTTGTCCCGAGTCCGGATCAAAAGGAGTAGGCTGTCTGTAGGGCCCACCCAATCAGGAGGCCGATACTGCCCAACACCAGCAGCGAGGAGATGACGACTGCGGCGGGGCTATCCGCTCCCTTAAACTTCATAATTCCCCGATCTAAGTCTGATGGCATAGACAGTAATTCCAACTCTAGATTTTATTTTAGCGGAACTGTGGATATTTGAGATGGCAAGATGTTACAGTCCTCGATCGATTAATCTCCGGTCAATTTTGACCGGGAAACGACCGAGGGAAACTGTCACTTCCGAAAGATTAGCCGATCGCGAGGTTGGCGATCGCCCGATCGCCAAAAAGTAGTAAACTGTAACATGAGGTGAAGATTCAGCCCTAAAAAATTACAGATTTTTTTCCAAATTGGAGCATCCCCCTTGTCAGAAACATGAGAGCCAAGACCCCATGCAGGATGAAACCTATAAAATTTTACTGATCGAACATCGCCCGGGCGATCAGGAACAGATCCGCCAACTGCTGGGCGGAGCCAGTTCTTCCCCAATTACCCGAGGAATGTCTTTCGAGTTGACGGATGCCACCGAACTTTCTGAAGGACTTGACCGCCTGAACGGCCAATCTTTCGATCTGCTGTTGTTTTCCCTCGACTTGCCCGACCACCGGGGAATCGAAACGTTGGTCGAGCTTAAAAAATCGGCTTCCCAAATCCCGGTCGTCATCTTGACTGACGATAAAGATGAAGCGGTGAGGGTCCAGGCGATGCAGTTGGGAGCCCAGGGTTACTTGGTCAAAGATCAGATCGATAGTAGTTTATTATTGTACAGCATCCGGTTGGCGATCGAGGGCCAGCAACAGTTGAAAATTTTAGAACAAAATCAGTGGCAGCAGTTTCAAGAATTGGAATTTCAGGGACTCGCCCACCTCGCCGATTCGATCAAAACCAACGTCACGGCTAAACTATTTGGTCTGGCTCCTTTGCGGGAAGCCGTCCCCGATATATTTTCAGAAATAGTTGAAAAATATGGAAAATTGCTGGAGCTGGCTTTAGAAAAGCGGGCTTATAAAGTCGAACATAATATTTCGGATCATCTTCGTTCCCTGGCCGAACAGTTGGGATTTCTGAAAGCGAGTCCCCGGGATCTGATCGAAATTCATACCCAAGTCTTAAAACAAAAAACCCAAAACGCAAATGTCGTGAAAACTCGAGCCTATGTGGTGGAAGGACGGCTGATGGTTTTAGAATTAATGGGATATCTGACTTCATTTTATCGCAAGTATTTCATCGGTTTGAGTAAACTGAATATTTCCAAAAATTACGAGGATCTGAGCCAAGGATGAACAAATACTTACTCAAGCTCTACATTACGGGAAATACCTTAAAATCCCAGCGGGCGATCGCCAATTTGATTCGGATTTGCGACCAGGAATTGACCGACCAATATGAATTAAAGATTATCGATGTCTTGGAACAGCCGGAATTGGCGGAAAATGAAAAAATCCTTGTCACTCCGACTTTGATCAAACAGTTGCCGCAGCCGATCCAGCGGATCATCGGCGATATGTCCAATACTGACAAAGTTCTGTTGGGACTCGATTTGGTGTCCCCAGAGGAAGACCTGGACGGATAAACTACGATTTGGGAGCGAGCGATTGATGAACGATTACAGCGACGATTTTATTGAAAAATTGGAGACGGGCATTCCGGGGTTCGACTTTTTGGCCGACGGCGGACTTCCCCAGGAACGGGCGACTTTGATCGCAGGAACCGCCGGAAGTGCCAAAACCGTGTTCGCCTGTCAGTTTCTGGTGGAGGGCATCCGCCGGGGCGAACCGGGGGTTTTCATTACCTTTGAGGAACCCCCGAAGGCAATTCGCCGAAATATGCGGGGGTTCGGTTGGAATATCGAGGAGTGGGAGGCGAAGCGGCAGTGGGTGTTCGTGGATGCCTCCCCCCAACCGGGCGAAAAGCCGATGGTGACGGGGGAATACGACCTGGGGGCGCTGCTGGCCCGGATCGAGTTCGCCATCCGCAAGTACAAAGCCAAGCGGGTGTCGATGGATTCTCTGGGGGCGATTTTCAGCCACCTTGCCGATACTGCCCAGGTTCGCAGCGATTTGTTTAGAATTGCTTCCGCACTGCGGGAGTTGGAAGTCACGGCGATTATGACGGCGGAACGGACGGAGGAATATGGGGAAATTAGCCGTTATGGCGTGGAAGAGTTTGTCGCGGATAATGTGGTGTTATTGCGGAATGTTCTTTCCGATGAAAAGCGACGGCGGACGATCGAAATCCTTAAATATCGGGGCACGGATCACCAAAAAGGGGAATTTCCGTTTACGGTTGTTCCCGGTCAGGGGGTGGTGATTATTCCTCTGTCCGCGATCGAACTCGAACAGCGATCGTCCAACATTCGCATCACCTCCGGCAGCATCGAACTCGATCGGATGTGCGATGGCGGATTTTTCCGGGATTCGATCATCTTGGTTTCCGGGGCAACGGGGACGGGTAAAACCTTGATGGTGACTGAATTTATGGCTGGCGGCGTGGCTAATCAGGAGCGCTGTCTGTTATTTGCCTTTGAAGAAAGTCGGGAGCAACTTTACCGCAATGCGGTGGGTTGGGGCGTCGATTTCGAGCGGGCGGAAAAAGAGGAAATGTTGAAGGTGGTCTGCCGCTATCCGGAATCCACGGGCTTGGAAAATCACCTGATTAAAATGAAGGAAATTATCAAAGAATTTCGCCCCAATCGGGTGGCTGTCGATAGTCTTTTAGCCCTGGAAAGGGTGTCCACATTGAAGGGATTTAGAGATTTAATCATCGGCTTGACTTCGTTCATTAAGCAGCAGGAAGTCGGCGGTTTATTTACTTCGACAACGCCCACGTTGATGGGGGGAACGTCGATTACAGAAGCGCACATTTCGACGATCACGGACTCGATTATTTTGCTGCGTTATGTGGAAATGTACGGGGAAATGCGGCGGGGGATCACCGTTTTGAAAATGCGGGGATCGATGCACGACAAGGACATCCGCGAGTTCTCCATCGACGGCAAGGGGATGCACATCGGGAAGCCCTTCCGCAACGTGACGGGGATTTTGGCGGGCACGCCGATGTATGTGGCCCAAAGTGAGGTCGATCGCCTCAGCGGTTTATTTGAGGGAGGCGGCGAGATGACGTGAATATCAAATCTCGATAGTACCGCTTGGGAATCAATTCCCAAGCTAATAGCGAAAATTCTCTCAAGAGAATTGGGGAGTTATATCAGATCCGCTCGTTTAACCGTTCCCCGTGGGGGCAACCGTCTCGGGTTGCCCGTCGGATTGTTCGATCAAATTTTAAATTACAGTGTATCCGGATCGATGTTTAATTCGCGCAACTTCGCCATCAAGCGATCGCTGCGTTGCCGTTCTGCTTCCAATTGTTCCTCGGTTGTCTGGGCTCTTTCCTCCGCTTCCAATGCCCGCTGTTCCGAAGTTTTTGCCGCTTCTTCCGGAGTCGGAACCAAGGTACTTTCAGAATCAAAAAATCTCAGCTTTTCTTCATGAATTCCCAAAAATAAGTTGAACTGCTTACTCCAGAGTAATCCCCGTTCATTGGGTTGAATTTCTTCATAAGTTCCTTGGATCAAACCGAACCCTTTCAACTCCAACGTATCCGGAGAAAACCAAAAATATTCCGGGGTGCGGAATATATCTTGATAAATTTCTTTTTTAGTGGTGCGGTCTTGATTGGCCGTCGAATCCGACAACAATTCCACAATCACGTTGGGATATTTTCCCCCTTCCTCCCACACCACCCAACTTTTACGGGGTTTGCGTTCTGTGTCCAACACCACGAAGAAATCCGGCCCCCGGAAATTCTCGGTTTTTTGCCGATTCGGACTGTAATAAATCGTCAGATTTCCGGCGGCAAAATAATCGTTTCGGTCTTGCCACAGCCAGTCCAAACATTTCATCAACAGCAATAACTGTTGCAGGTTCAGATAACTTTCCAAGGGCGGTTCCTTACTTTCTAAATCTCCGGGGGGAGTTTCGATGTCTTCCCACTCGGTTTCATTTTGGAGTATTTCTAAATCTGGGGCGATCGCCATCATATCCTCCCGTGCGATATCCTATAGTTTGACATACGCTTCCGCAATACAACGGTATTTTTCGGCCTCCGCAATACCGAATTTCGACTGCCTGGTGGGTGGGGGACGGGGAACCTATCCCGCTGGATTTCCCACGATCGCCCTATTTGTATTATAATTGTAGCCTCAATGTTTCACGTCACGACCGTCATTCAGTCATGGCTACTTTTCGGGATATCTGCAACTACTTCCGACAGTATCATTCGCTGTCACTGTTCAGTATTGGCGCGTCGAGCGCTTTTGAACTGATCGATCTGGTCGTCCCTTACGCGATCGGACAAATTTTAAACGTCCTCTCGGGTCAGGGGGCGGATCGGTTGGTGCGAGTCCCCGTGAGTGCGATCGCATCCCTCACCGGACTGCCGGACGACCAACAAACCGCTTTAATTGTATTACTCGGTTTAATTTTTCTCGTCACTGTCGTCAAAGCCCCCGTACAACCCTGGTTGGGTTCGTGGTTTCACTGGTTTATCCCCCTCAAAGCTCGGCGGGATCAGCACCGCAACGCCATCCAAAAAATCCTCACCCTCCCCCTAGAATTTTACGACGAAAACAACCCCGGGCGCATCGCCAGCCGCATCGCCAAGGGGGTCGCCAACCACACCTGGACTTACCCGGAAGTCGCGGGTCAGTTGATTCCCAAATTGGCGCGGGTGTTCGGTATTTTTATTGTGATTTTGTTGATCCAGTGGCAGATCGCCCTATTCTTTATCGCGTCTTTCCTCGTCGTCCTTTCATTCACCCTGAAAAAACTCAAACATCTAACCGATTTAGAAGAAGTTCTCGATCGCCATCAAGAAAATACCGAAAGTCGCAACTCGGAAATTATCACCAACATCAAAACCGTCAAAGCCTTTGCCACGGAAGATCGGGAGTTAAAACGGCAGACCGCCCGCCTGAATCGGGAATTGCAGGTGGTCGTCTACCGCATTCATAAAGGCTACGTCCACCTACTCACCTATCAAAATACGGTCGTTCAATTCTGTCTGTTTCTCGTCTTGGGCTTCACCCTCGCCGCCACCGCCGGAGGCAGAATTTCCTTGGGTTATTTTGTCACCATCTACACCCTGGCGAGTATGGCGTATTCGGAACTATCTCCCATCAGTCAGTTGGCGGAAGTGTTCGCCCGACGCTATGCGTCGATGCTGCGGTTTCACGAATTTATGCAGTTGCCGAAGGGCCGGGATGCCGCCGATCCCGAGGCGACTCATTCCACGCCAGTTTACGACTTTACCGGAAAGGTTGAATTTTCCCATCTCAGCTTCGGTTACATCCCAGAAAAACCCGTTTTGCAGGATATCAATTTGGTCATTGAACCCTGTCAGACGGTGGCATTGGTGGGGCGATCGGGTTCTGGAAAGTCTACTTTGGTGAAGTTATTGTTCCGGTATTTTGAACCGAATCGCGGCCGAATCTTGATCGACGGCGAGGATATTCAACATTTGGATGTGGCGGGATATCGGCGACGGTTGGCGATCGTTCACCAAGATGTTGATGTCTTCAATGGCACTCTGTTAAATAACCTCACCTACGGCAACCCAAAAGCAACTTTAGAGGAGGTGAATGAAGCCTGCCAGATCGCCCGGGCAGACGAGTTTATTGCCCAACTTCCAGACGGGTATTCTACCGTCGTCGGGGAGCGTGGCGTGCGACTTTCTGGAGGGCAAAAACAGCGTCTCGGCATTGCGCGAGCACTGCTGGTTAACCCGGATGTGTTGATATTTGATGAGGCGACTTCCAGCTTGGATTACGAGTCGGAGCGATCGATCCAACTCGCCATGCATAATATCCTGGGAACTCGCACGACAATCATCATCGCTCACCGCTTGAGTACCATCCGCGAAGCTGATAAAATTGTCGTATTGGATCGCGGTCAAATTGTGGAAGTTGGCAATCATAATGAACTGTTGAACCGCCAGGGTATTTATCGGCGGCTGCACGCACTTCAGGAAACTGGGGATGTGATGTGATCGCCCCCAAACCCCCAATTCTGGGGGCTTTGAATCGTAGGCATGAGCCAATTAATCGCTCGCCCCCAAACCCCCAATTCTGGGGGCTTTGAATCGTAGGCATGAGCC
>JBNGCR010000155.1:0-13152 GCA_050045915.1 Limnospira sp. | reverse complement strand
TCCGCTCCCTCCGCTCCCTCCGCTCCCTCCGCTCCCTCCGCTCCCCCTGCTCCCACCGCTCCCTCCGCTCCCACCGCTCCCCACACCCCACACCCCACACCCCACACCCCACACCCTCCTTCCCTGCCGTTTCCCCCCTCCGTGTGTTAAAACAACGTGTGGTGTTCAGCGATCGCAATCCGACAACGAAAACGAAAATCAACCGTGACTCAAGCTCTAACCCCCTCAAGGTCAACCCAGAACGTCCGCCGTCACGTTCTCGACAATGGCATCGTCATTTTAGTGACCGAAAATCCGGCGGCGGATATCATTGCCACCCGCCTATTTTTGGGTACCGGAACCCGCTGGGAACCCCCCGAAAAAAGCGGACTGTCCCACTTGCTGGCCACCGTCCTCACCAAGGGAACTGAACGCCTCACCTCCCTCGACATCGCCGAACGGGTGGAGTCGGTGGGGGCTCGACTCAGTGCGGATACCTCCGCCGACTATTTCCTGATGGGTTTGAAAACAGTTTCGTCCGATTTTGCCGAAATTTTGGAATTGGCGGGACAACTGTTGCGATCGCCCTCTTTCCCGGAAGCCGAAATCGAACTGGAACGCCGCATCACCATCCAGGGTATCCGATCGCAGCGGGAACAGCCCTTTTCTCTGGCGTTTGAACACCTACGGCGGGCGATGTACCGCGATCATCCCTATGCAATTTCAACTTACGGAACCGAAGAAACCGTCAGCCAACTCACTCGCGACGACCTGCAACAATTTCACCGCACCTATTTTCGCCCCGACAATCTGATGATCTCCCTGGCCGGCCGAATTACCCTGGCCGAAGCGATCGCCCAAATCGATCGCGTCTTCGGAGATTGGGCAGTCCCCGCCGCACCGTTGCCTGAACCCGTGCTGCCGGACGTTTCCCCCGACCCTCACAAAACGATCTATCCCCTGGCAACCCAGCAGTCGGTGATCATGTTGGGATATCTGGCCGGTTCGGTGCGTCATCCCGACTATGCCGGGTTGAAGCTGATGAACACCTATTTGGGGAACGGGTTGTCGAGTCGCCTATTTGTGGAGTTGCGGGAAAAGCGGGGACTCGCCTACGATGTGTCAGCCTTTTATCCCACCCGTTTGGATGCGTCCCAATTCGTGGTCTACATGGGGACCGCGCCCCAAAATACCGCGATCGCGATCGAGGGGTTGCGGACGGAAGTCGTCCGACTCGCCGACATCCCCCTGAGTGAGGAGGAAATCCAGGTTTCTAAAAATAAGTTGTTGGGACAGTATGCCCTCGGGAAACAGACCAACACCCAACTGGCCCAAATTTACGGGTGGTACGAAATATTGGGACTCGGCATCGACTTCGACCGCCAATTTCAGGCGGACGTGATGGCGGTGACGGCGGCGGAAGTTCAGGCAATTGCCCAGAAAAATTTTGTCGAACCCTACCTGTCGTTAGTCGGTCCGGAGGCGGTCGTCAGCCAGTTTTAGAGGAGGGAGTAGGGAGGAGGGAGTAGGGTGTAGGGTGTAGGGTGTAGGGTGTAGGTAATAGGTAATAGGTAATAGGTAATAGGTAATAGTGGACCGACACATCTTAAACGGTGGGTTACGGCGGATTTCTAGATGGCTTTCACAGCATGGGTTTCAGCCGCCTAACCCACCCTACTGGACCGTTTTATCTAAAATGATGCAATAGTTAGGCAGCAAAATTTTGGTCATCGCCAAATTACAGCGTTTTCTAATGCACAGTTATAGCCGAAACAGTCCAATAGGCAATGGGGGGATAGTTTCCCTTCCGCTTGACCGTTGCTTCACCGTTGCCCCGACGCCCCGGCGCCCGAAATGCCCTAAAATGATGGGCGATCGCACCTTCCGGGAGATTTCGATGAAACAACTGTATCCGATGCCAGGTTTGCAGTTCGGCCGGCTGATGGCGGGGGGAATTTTGGGGATTCTCTTGTTGGGGATGAATGTCGCCCCGATCTCGGCCAATTCGGCGATCGCCCAAACTCGCCGGGGAGATACCCCCGCAACCCCCAATCTCAACCGACCCGTCCTCCAAGCCGGCAGTCGAGGGACGGAAGTTTCCGAGCTCCAGGCGACGCTGCAACTGTTGGGGTACTATACCGGACCCATCGACGGAATCTATTCCGAGGAGACGGCCGAGGCGGTATCCGCCTTTCAGGAAGCCGCCGGCTTGAGTCCTGATGGGGTGGTGGGTCGGTCTACCTGGGAACGCCTATTTCCCCCCGAATCGACAGTGGTGGCTGAACCGGAACCGGAAGTTTGCGTCTGTCCCGAGACGACCCGGGCCGCCACCTTGGTCGCCGACTCGACGGACTCCAGAGAGGCAAGTTTTCCGGTTCTGAAATTGGGAATGCGGGGGGAAGCGGTGGCTGGACTCCAGGAACGGTTGCGAGCCAAGGGGTTCCTCGACGGTGAGGCTGACGGCATCTTCGGCCCCGAAACCCAGGCGGCGGTAAAGGGAGCCCAGCGGGAGTATGAAATTACGCCGGATGGGGTGGTCGGTGCCACCACTTGGCGGGTCCTGCTGCGCTAATTGTTAACAAATGTAATCGCCATTATTGCATGACGTTAAAGTGTGTAACATTTGGTAAATATGGGTTGCGTTCCGAAAAATCCGTGGTAAATTAAACAATATCGGGACACACGAAGAAGATGATTCTTTAATAACCCAGCTTGGATTAAAGCCCGTGTCCATCCGCTTTAGTCCGATTGCAGCACCCAGGCAGTGCGATCGACCCCGGACTTGTTAGCATCGTTGAGGAGCGTTTTCTCCGCCTGGATTCCCACCTTCGGGTCGGCGTTTTTGGGATCGGTGCTATAACTAGAGCCTGTATCGGCTACTCATTGCGGTAAGTTCCCTGTGTTGGGATTGTTGCAAGTTTTGTCCACCCGATTTAGATTTAATCATTTTTCTGAGTAACTTATCTAAGGTCTGCTTGAGTCAACTGAGTTTACTCATTTACTTTGGGGTCTAGTAGCCTTCTACTAGGCCTTAAAGTTTTGGTCATAGTTATCAATTATCAATTATCAATTATCAATTATCCCAGTTCAATGATTTGAGGATGCAATCATGCCCAAGGGATCTTTTGCCAAAATGCAAACGGAAACTGGAGAACCGCAGATTTCTTTTTACTATGAAAACGGTCAGTTAGAAACGTTTGCATTGCCGATATCGACAACGGATTTAGCTCAGAAATTGCCACAACTTTTGTCCCAGCCTTGGCTTACCCTGCATTTGATCGATCAAACGGTGGTGATTTGCATGACCAAAGTCACCAAAGTGGAAGTCAAACCCCCCCTCCCCCAACTCCAAGGCCAAGCGTCTCTGGCCAACTGCCAGCGGATCACGGCACTGCAGCGGGGTGCGGTTGGCCGGTTGGGGATCTGACGGTCTTTTGGGATAGGATGGGAAACATCGAATTCTAGATTCCCGAAATGCCATGTCTTCAGTGAGTTTAATTCGAGCAGATTCCTACGAACCCTCTGCCCTTCATGAATGTTTGGAAACCTTGCTCGAACCGTTGGGAGGTCTGGAAACTTGGGTCAAACCGGGCGATCGCGTCCTCCTGAAACCCAATCTGCTGACGGGATCACGGCTAACCCGAGAATGCGTCACCCGCCCGGAACTCGTCGCCGCCGTCGCCGAACGGGTGCAGGCGATCGGAGGGAAGCCGTTTTTGGGGGACTCTCCGGCCTTCGGAACAGCTTTGGGGGTGGCGAAAGCCAACGGCTATTTGCCTTGGATTGAGGCGTTGAATATGCCGGTGGTGGAATTTCACGGACGCCCATATCAAAGCGGGGGGGAAGAATTCGATCGCCTGCGGTTGAGTCGGGAGGCGATGGAAGCCGATGTGGTGATCAACCTGCCGAAAGTGAAATCCCACGTCCAACTGACCCTGACGTTGGGGGTCAAAAATTTGTTCGGCTGCGTCCCGGGCAAGATGAAAGCTTGGTGGCACATGGAAGCCGGGAAGGACGCCGATCGCTTCGGGCGGATGTTGGTGGAGACGGCCCGGGCGATCGCCCCGGAATTGACGATTATCGACGGGATCATCGGCCATGAGGGGAACGGTCCGAGCGGCGGCGACCCCCGCTTCCTGGGCATCCTGGGGGCCTCTGGGGACGTTTTCGCCCTCGATCGCGCGATCGTCGAGATCCTCGGCGTCGAACCCGATCGCATTCCCACCCTGGCGGCAGCGAAACAGTTGGGACTGCCGGAATTGGACGCGATCGCCTTTCCCCTCCTCCATCCCGACGAGTTGCGCGTTTCGGACTGGAAATTGCCCGACCGCCTCACCCCCATCGATTTCGGCCTGCCGCGGGTAATCAAATCCACCTTCCGCCACCTCTATATTCGGTGGGTAAAGGAACGGAAAAAAGCCGTTTAGATCCGATGATTTTGGACTGGAAAAACTGGGTGCGGCGAAATTTTCAATTGTCGGGGCCCCTGGCTTGCGCCCTAATTTTAAATTTTAGATATAGCAGTTGAATGCTCGGAACAAAACGGCTTGGATGTCCAAACCGCTTGGGAATCAATCCGTTTCCAGTTCCGTGCCGCCCTCCAATTCCGGTGCGCTGCTTCCCGTCTCCGTCAACTTCGCCTCCACCGACTCGATATTTTTGCGAATCGCCTCTTCCCCCTCTGCGTCCCCCGCCTCCTGGAGGGCTATCAAGGCGGCTTGGAAACTTTCCAACGCCTGGGGATAGTCGCCCAACTGCTCGTAAATTTCCCCCACCTGATTGAGGGTTTGGCCAATATCTGGCTGTGCTTCGAGGTCTTGATAAATTGATAGAGCCCGTCGGTAGGCTTCCAACGCTTCATTCAATTGTCCCCGGCCCGTATAAATGCCGGCCAGGTGGCCGAGGGCTTCCCCCAGCAGGGCCGGTTCCGTCGCACCCTCCGCTAACGCGATCGCCTGTTGGTAGGCTTCCAGAGCCTTGGGGGGCTGTTCGAGATTTTCGTAGATCGTCCCCATCAAGTTGAGAATCCGCGCCGCGCCGCCCCGATCGCCGATCGCTTCCATCAGTTGCGCCGCCTGTTGGAAATGCACCAGGGCTTGAAAATCATCTCCAGCTTGGCGGTAGATGTAGCCCATGTTGCTCAACAACCGCCCCACCCCCGCCTGGTCGCCGGTTTCGCGGCGCAGGGCTAGGGCTTGCTGGTAGATTTCCAAAGCTTTTTCGGTGTCCCCCATGCTGAAATAGAGGGCACCCAGGTTATTGAGGGTGCGGGAGCGATCGCGCAGATCCCCCACTTCTTGGCGAATGACGCGGGCTCGTTCGTAGTAGTCGAGGGCTTCCGAATACTGGCCGAGGCTGGTATAGACGGAGGCGATATTGTGCAGAGATTCTCCCGTTTCAGCGCGATCGCCCGCCGTTTCGGACAGTTGCAGAGCCTGTTGGTGAAGTTCCAAAGCCTTCGAGTGTTCCCCCCCTTGGCGGTACACGAAACCGAGCAGATTCAGGCTGCGGGCCGTTCCCTTCTGGACTCGGGCGGTGTCGGTTTCTGTCTCCGGGGTTTGGCGGTAGATTTCCAAGGCTTCCTGGAGGGTTTCCAAGGCGCGATCGTCTGGCCCGAAATTGCTGTAAACTTCCCCGATCGCGTTCAGGGTTTCCGCCACCGCCAAGCGATCGTCCCCTTGCCGGCGGAGTTCCAACGCCTGTTGCAGGGAGTCGAGGGCCGCCTCAAAATCCCCCTTGTGAAATTCTTCGATTCCCGTTTGATAGAGGCGATTGTCTGCATCCACCGACGGGGTTTCGACGGCGGGAGTGCTTTCGGGTATCGGTTCCCCGTCGATTTGGGCGACGGCGGGGGAAAGGGCGAAAACCAACGAACTCGCGGCGATCGCGATGGGAATTTGAATCTTCCAAAACCTTTCTCTGAAGGCGATCCGTTGTATTAATGTCGCATTCGTCAAAATTGCATCGGTTTTTAACATCATTTCTGCCACCAGGTGAAAAAACAGTTCGGGTAGATGTTCCGGGTCTATGGATTCAAAAAATATTTATCATTGTAGGGGTGAATGGTATTCGCCCTTTTGTCGTCCGTTTCAAATTGTATGCTAACCCAAACTGTTGATAGGATTCTCGATCGCGCTTTGGAGGGTGCGGATCTGTCCCCGGAAGAGGGGGTAATATTGCTCAAATCGGACGATCCGACCTCGGATCTTCGCATTCGGGAGGTCGCGGATACGCTGCGATCGCGACAGGCGGGAGAAACCGTCACCTACGTCGTCAATCGGAATATCAACTTTACCAATATCTGCGAACAACATTGCAATTTTTGCGCCTTCCGCCGGGATGAAGGGGAGGCGGGGGCGTTTTGGTTGGATAGCGCCCAAATTTTGGAGAAAGCGACGGATGCGGTTCGTCGGGGGGCCACGGAAATTTGTATGCAGGGGGGATTGAATCCGAAAGCCAAAATCGGCGATCGGTCTTTGCCCTATTATGTGAAATTGGCGGAAACTTTGAAATCGGAATTTCCCGATCTGCACCTGCACGCTTTTTCCCCCCAGGAAGTGCAGTTTATCGCCCGGGAGGACGGCTGTAGCTACGAGACGGTTATCGCCACCCTGCGGGATGCCGGGGTGGGTTCGATGCCAGGCACGGCGGCGGAGGTGTTGGACGATCGCGTGCGACGGGTGATCTGCCCGGAAAAAATTGACACGGCCACCTGGTTGGAAATCGTGGCAACCGCCCACCGCCTCGGAGTTCCCACCACCAGCACCATTTTGTGCGGCCACATCGAGACACCGGAACAGCAGATCGCCCACCTCGACAAACTGCGATCGCTCCAACAAACGGCCCGCGATCGCGCCTATCCGGCCGAAATCACCGAATTTATCGCCCTCCCCTTCGTGGGGCAGGAAGCCCCCGCGCCCCTACGTCGCCGGGTGGGACGGGATCAGCCCGTTTTGTCCGACAGCCTGCGGCTGATGGCGGTGGCGCGTATTTTCCTGGGCAATTGGATTGCCAACCACCAGCCCAGTTGGGTAAAATTGGGACTCCCCGGGGCGACGGAGGCTTTAAAATGGGGTTGCAACGACATCGGCGGCACCTTGATGGAGGAGCACATCACCACGATGGCGGGAGCCCAAGGGGGAACCTGCATGACACCGGAGGATCTCGAAGGTGCGATCGCTTCCATCAACCGCCCAATCTGTCAGCGGGATACGCTTTACAAATCAATTAACAATTAATAATTAACAATTAATAATTATCAATTGTCAATTGTCAATGATCCATTATCCATGTCAGATCCAAAATCTTTTCGCCATCATCTCGAACGACCCGGCATTTTGATCCTTCCCGGCGTGTACGACTGTCTCAGCGCAAAATTGGCCGAACAGGTCGGCTTTGAAGCGGTCTTTACCAGCGGTTTTGGGATTTCTGGGTCAACTTTGGGACGGCCGGATTACGGGTTTTTGACGGCGACGGAAATGCTCTACAGTGCGGGTCGCATCGCCCAGTCCATCGACATTCCTTTGGTGGCGGATATCGATACGGGTTACGGTAACGCTTTGAACGTGATTCGGACGGTCGAGGATGCCATTCAACGGGGGATTTCGGGGATTATTTTGGAGGATCAGGAGTGGCCGAAAAAGTGCGGTCACTTCCAGGGAAAACGGGTGATTCCCGTCGATGAATATTTGTCGAAATTGCGGGCGGCGGTTCACGCGAAAGGCGACAGCGATTTGGTGATTGTGGGGCGGACGGATGCGCGATCGCCCCTGGGTTTGGAGGAGGCGATCGCCCGAGGTCGGGCCTATTTTGAAGCCGGTGCGGATGTGATTTTTGTGGAGGCGCCCCAATCGGCGGAGGAGTTGAAAATTATCGCCGAATCTCTCTCGGGAATTCCCCTATTTGCGAATATGATTGAAGGGGGTAAAACGCCGATCTTGTCCGGAGATGAGTTGCGAGAATTGGGATTTAAAATTGTGGTCTATCCCCTGTCGGGTCTGTTTGCGGCGACGAAAGCGATGCGGGATTGCCTGCAACAGTTGAGGAGTCACGGGACGACGGCGGGGTTTGATAATTTATTGTCGTTTTCGGAATTTGAAGCGGTGATTGACGTTCCCAAATATCAAGAGTTGGAGGGGCGGTTTTCGGAGGGATCTGAGGGGGGCGATCGGTGAGTTTTGAGAGGTGGGGAAATGAACCACAGAGACACAGAGGACACGGAGAGTTGGTCGGTTGGGTTGAATGATAGTGAAACCCAACATCAAAAGCGGAAACCTATACCCCCGAATTGACTTATTATTCAATTCCGGGTCGATCTCCCAGAAATTCAATTAAGAATTGTGAATGATTGGTTCTCGTGGAGTTCTTCTGGGTATAGACTGTGTAATACGAGATGTGGGTTTCAGCTCTTGGCCGTGAAGATTTGTGAATGTCACGGCAATTCACAAATACAATCAAATCAAATTCAAATAACTATGGAATTACACGCATATACTCGAACGATTTCAGATCTTTTTTCAGTGAATAGAAAGTATGTTGTGCCACGATTTCAGCGTGAATACTCGTGGCAAAAAGAAGAAATCAAGGATCTGTGGGATGATATCCTGTCAAATATTAAAAGAAATCGGGATGGTAAATTTACTCACGAAGAATATTTTTTGGGCGCATTAGTATTAATTGGAGACGACAAATCACCAACCTTAGAAATAGTAGATGGTCAACAGAGATTGACGACTCTAACTATACTACTATCTGTTCTCTGTCATCGCTTTAAAGAAATAGATAAGCAAAATGTTGCAATGGCTATTTATGAAAATTATATAGCCGGAAAAGACGACGATGGCGAATATGATTATTTTAAATTAACCAATGAAACCCCAAAACCCTTCTTTCAAAAGCATATTCAACACCATACCAGGGAATCATTAGACCCCGAGCAAAAGAAAAAGCTGACTGATGAAGAAGAAACTTTGCTTTCAGCTTACGATCTTTTTTATGAATTCACATCTCAAGAGCGTTTGAAATCCTCACTACGTTCAAATTTCTTTGAAGAAGAGTGGTATGAAAAAACACTCAAAGCTGTCAGAGATCAAATTGTCAAGTTTTTGAAAGTAATATTTATCACGGTATCTGAAGAAGAGGAAGCATACACAATATTTGAGACTCTCAATGCCAGAGGGATGAATTTGAGCTTTGTTGACTTGATCAAAAACAAACTCTTTAAAAGCCTCAATCAAACGCATCCAGACGACACTGCCAAAACTCAGTGGAATGAAATTAGAACCATTATTTCTTCCAGAGAAGTCGGTTCATTGGAAACTTTTGTTCGGCATTGGTGGCTTTCACAATACTCATTTGAAAGTCGGAGCAAGCTCTACAAAAAGTTCAAAAATTTGTGGAATAAAAATCAAATTGATGCGAAAAAGTTTATTTTAAATTTACATCAAGATGCCAATTTATATATTAAAATATCAGCCCCCAGCCCCGATGACTTTAAGCGCCAGGAAGAGAAATTGGTATATCGATCGCTAAAGGCTTTTAAAATTTTTGGAATTACCCAGCATCGTCCATTTTTATTGAGCCTGTTCAAAGCAAGAGAATCTAAAAAGCTCAGGCTAAATGAAATTAAAGATATTCTTGACTTTCTCGAAAAATTTCATTTCAAATTTAATGCCATCTGTTCACTGAGACCCTCTATCCTGGAAAAAAATTACTCCACATCTGCCATAGAGCTGATGCGAGCCAACGGTCGAGATGATGCCAAACTTATCTTGAATGATTTACGGCAAAAATTCATAAAACGAAATCCCGAGGAAAGTACCTTTATCGAAAGTTTTTCCAAACTCAGGTATTCCAATAAATATACGCGAGATAAATTATTGATTCAATATATTTTCAACTATATAGAATACTCACAACAGATAACCTCTGAGTTTCAACCTGACAACTTATCGCTCGAACACATTCTTCCCCAATCTCACTCCGATGATATATCTTTAGAAAGGATCGGTAATTTATTGCCTTTGGGTCTGGAGTTAAATCAAGCTGCCGGAAGTAAATCCCCAATAGACAAAATTAAAATCTACAAAAAATCTCAATATAAGATGACTCGAGATTTTGCAGACTCATTTTCTGGGACTTGGGATTCGGATGCCATTGAGACGCGAACCAAAGAACTTGCTCGTTTTTGTTACCATGAAGTCTGGAATATTCCCCAATAACTTCATAAATTTGGTTGGAGATCTCTTCAATTAAACTGAAATGTCGTATTGTTCGCCCATGATATAATTGCCGTATGAAAATCATGTATCCTTGCGATCGCCCCGACCTTCTATGAGAGATCGTTTTCATAATGCTGTCAAACATGGATTAGAAAAAGACGGATGGATAATTACCGACGATCCGTTGATCGTTCGTTCCGGTCGGGTTGATATGCAAATCGATTTGGGTGCGGAAAACCTGATCGCCGCCGAACGGGACAATCAAAAAATTGCGGTCGAAATCAAAAGTTTTACCAATCCTTCTAATATTTCCGAATTTCATACGGCTTTGGGACAATTCTTGAATTATCAAGTCGCCCTCGAAGATCGAGAACCCGATCGCCAATTGTTCTTAGCTGTACCCGTCGCAGCCTTTCAAGACTTTTTTGGCTTGCCCTTCGTGCAGAACGTTATCGCGAGATTTAAACTTAAATTATTGATTTGCGATGCGACTGAAGCGGTGATCCTAGAATGGATAAGTTAGAACAATACCGAAAACATATCAAGCAACTCCTGAGCGATTATGCCGGTTATTTTAAAGTCACCGAAGATATGGAGACGGAAATCGTTTTCGACACCGATCGCGATCGCTATTTGGTCGTCCATATCGGCTGGGAGAACCATAAATTCGTATACGGTTGCGTCTTACATTTGGATATCAAAAATGATAAAATCTGGATACAATACGACGGCACCGAAATCGGTTTTGCCAACGAATTGGTGAGGCTCGGCGTACCCAAAACCGATATCGTCCTCGCCTACCACAGCCCTCGGATGCGGCAGTATAATGACTTTGCGGTTCGCTGACAATCTGCTAGAATTGCAATACTTTACGCGACAATCACCCGAATCGCCAGTTGTCCATGCAAGATCTTGTCCTCGATGTCAGAAACCTCCGGGTTGAGTTCCGGACCGACGAGAGAACCGTGCGGGCCGTCGATGATATCTCCTTTCAAGTCAAACCGGGCCAAACCCTGGGCATCGTTGGCGAATCCGGTTCCGGAAAATCCGTCACCTCCCTGGCAATCATGGGGTTGCTGCCCCAGACGACGGCGAAAATCGGCGGGGAAATTTGGTTCCGACCCCAAAACGGCGACGCCGGAAACCCCCGGGAAGAGGCGATCGAGTTGCGAGGACTCCCGGAAGAACAAAAGCAGAAATTTCGCGGCGGCCAAGTTTCGATGATCTTCCAGGAACCCATGAGTTCCCTCAACCCCGTCTATACCATCGGGTTTCAACTCACCGAAGCGATCCGGCAACACGAGGACATTTCGCCCCGACAGGCGTTGTGGAAGGCGGCAAACTTGTTGCAGGAGGTGAAACTGCTGCCGGGGGACGAAGAATTGACGCGGCAGGTTGGGGAAGACGACCCCCAGGAGGACGACGAGGGGCCTCTGGGCGATCGCGACTCCCGAAAAAAACGCCGGGATCTCCGCGATCGCGTCAACGCACAAAAACGGGCCTTCCTCGATCGCTACCCCCACGAACTCTCCGGCGGACAACTACAGCGGGTGATGATCGCAATGGCGATTTCCTGCAACCCCACATTATTGATCGCCGACGAACCCACCACCGCCTTGGATGTCACCGTACAGGCGACCATTTTGGACCTGCTGCGGGAATTGCGCGATCGCCGCGGGATGTCCATGATATTCATCACCCACGATTTAGGCGTGATCGCCGAAATTGCCGACACCGTGGCGGTGATGTACCGGGGAAAAATTGTCGAATCCGGCGACATCCGCTCCCTGTTCACCCAACCCCAACACCCCTACACGCGGGGGTTATTAGCCTGCCGCCCCACCCTGGAAACCCCGAAAACCCAACTGCCCACCATCTCCGATTATATGGAGGTGGTGACGACGGAAAACGGAGAGGAGGAAATTCGCGCCCTCCCCCAAGCCGCGATCGCTTCCGAACCCCTGGTTCCCCCCCCTTCTCGCCTCCCCCAACCGAAATCCGACTCCCCCATTTTGTCCGTGGAAAACCTGCGGGTCGCCTTCAAAATTCCCGACGTTTTGGGCCGGACGAAACGTTTATTTATGGCGGTCGATGACGTTTCTTTCCAGGTGTATCCCGGCGAAACGTTGGGTTTGGTGGGCGAGTCGGGGTGCGGGAAAAGTACCCTGTCGCGGGCGCTGCTGCAACTGATCATCCCTCACAGCGGCCGGGTTATTTTTGAAGGACAAGATATTACGGCCACTGACCTGTCCAAATTATCTTGGATTGACGGTTTAAAACAGTCTCAAAACCGCCGCAAATTTGCAAAAAAAATGAAGTGGGTGCGGCGGGATATGCAGATCGTGTTTCAAGATCCTTTCAGTTCCCTCGACCCCCGCATTAATATCGGCGCGGCGGTGATGGAACCGATGTTGATTCACCAGGTCGGAAATTATAAAGAACGGCGCGATCGCACGGCTTACCTTCTCGAACGGGTGGGGTTGAATCCCGACTGGATGCGACGCTATCCCCACGAATTTTCCGGCGGACAGCGACAGCGGATCTGCATCGCGCGATCGCTGGCTTTGAACCCTAAATTTATCATCTGTGACGAGTCGGTATCGGCTTTGGATGTTTCCGTCCAAGCCCAGGTTTTGAACCTCCTGAAAGAGCTGCAAACCGAGTTTCAGCTAACTTACGTCTTTATTTCCCACGATTTGAGCGTCGTGAAATTTATGAGCGATCGCATTATGGTCATGAACCAGGGCAAAATTGAGGAAATCGGCCCTTCCGAGGAGATTTACCGCAATCCAAAAACCGACTACACCCGCCAACTGATCGCCTCGATTCCCACCGGGGATATGGAACGGGTTGCAAGTTGATGCGATCGTGCAATTGACAATATCTGAAAAAGGCAATAGGCAAGAGGCAATAGGCAAGAGGCAAGAGGCAAGAGGCAATAGGCAATAGGCAA
>JBNGCR010000154.1:5440-13156 GCA_050045915.1 Limnospira sp. | reverse complement strand
CCCTATTCCCTATTCCCTATTCCCTATTCCCTATTCCCTATTCCCTATTCCCTGCTGACGATGCGGTTTCGGCCCTGGCGTTTGGCTTCGTAGAGGGCGATGTCGGCCAGTTCGATCAGGTTTTCTGGGGTGAGATCGGAGGTCGGGACCCGACAGGCGATCCCGAGGGAGAGGGTGACGAACTCGCCAACGTCAGATGTCTCGTGTTTGACAGCCAGTTTTTTCACCTCGGCTTGGATCTCGCGGGCGACTCGCACGGCTCCTTCCGCCGGGGTATCGGGGAGGACGATCGCAAATTCTTCGCCCCCGTAGCGGCTGGCGAGGTCGGCGGGACGTTTGGCGCAGCGGTCTAAAATTTTGGCGATCGCTTTCAGGCACTCGTCCCCCATCTGGTGGCCGTAGGTGTCGTTGTAGGCCTTAAAAAAATCCACGTCGCCCATGATCACCGACAGGGGGGTGGCATCCCGCAACAGCCGCTGCCACTCGCGCCGCAGGTGGGTGTCGAACTGTCGCCGGTTAGGCAGTTCGGTGAGTCCGTCTAGGGCGGCCAGACGTTCGAGTTCCCGGTTGGCGACCTGAAGTCGGGCGTAGAGTTCCCCCTGCTGGATGGCGATCGCGATCGGGGTAGCCAGCGATCGCATAGCCTCGATTTCTTCGGGTTGCCACTCTCGGACACCACCGCATTGGTGGATGACAAGCAACCCCCACAGGGAATGCTCTCCTTCGGCGGAGATGTCGGAGACTTGAGAATAGTGGCGGACGAGGGGTAGGATCAGTTTGGCTCGGATCTGTTGTCCTTCGAGTTGCTCCCGGACGGGATCGGGCAGGCGAGCCGCGTAGATATCGCCGATCGCCCGAATTTCGATGCCGTCGGCCACTTCGAGATCCCGGAAGGTTTCGGAGAGCCAACTGTAATTGATGGTGGTTCCCAACAGTGCTTTCCACGGATGTTCGATACATTCCATCACCACCCGATAATTGTCGTCGGCTTCGGGACGGTAAATGAGAACGCGATCGGCCCCCAGAAATTCCCGCACTTGGGTGACGGTGCATTGGAGAGTGTCGTCGAGGTTCAGGCATTGGTGAATCTGCTGCACGATGCCGCGCAGCAGCCGCTCCCGTTCAGCGTGGGACCACAGTGCCCGTTCCGCCTCCTGACGTTCGGTGATGTCGGTGGAGATGCCGAGGAGGTGGCGGATTTTGCCGTCGTCGGAAATTAGGGGAATTTTGTTGGTTTGGAACCAGCGCACTTCCCCTGTCCCCAAGCGGAGGGGTTCGGCGGCAACGAGTCGGGCTTTTCCGGCAGTCATAATTTTGCGATCGCACTCCAGCAACCGGTCGGTTTGGTGGCGGTTGGGGTTGAAGTCGGTCTCCGCTTTTCCGAGCAGCTCTTCCACTGTTGTCCCGTAGAGGTCAGCGATCGCGCGGTTGGCCAGGGTGAACCGCCCGTTCCAGTCTTTGATAAAAATCAGATTGGGACTCGCGTCGATCACCATCCGCAAAAAAGCCCGTTGCTGTTCGAGAGCTAACTGGGCAATTTGGGATTTGTTCCGTTCCCAGATCAAGCTGAGATTGCTCTCGCTAATCTGCCGTTGCTGGCGGGTCAGGGTGATTTGATATTCTACCCGCTTGAGTACCGCTTGGGGATGCAACGGTTGCATCAGGTAGTCTGCACCGCCGACGTTGAAAACGGTGCTTCGGTTTAAGCGATCGCCGGGACTTTCCATTAAAATGACCGGTATTTGTTGGAATTGAACCTTCGATTTGAGCCAGTGGCACAACTCGTAACCCGTTCCGTCCAGAAGTCGGGTTTCGATGAGAATGAGGTCAGACAGCTCGGATTTGAGCGCATCCCAAGCTTCCTTGTAACCCGTCGCACGATGGACTCGATAATTCCTGTCGTGCAGGAGATTTTGCAGCTTCCCGCGATCGCGGAGTGCGGCTGCGGCTGTATCGCCATCTCCGCAATTTCCTTCAATCCATAAGATCTGTCCCTCTGATGCCACCAAATATTCGCTGTTCATGAATGCCGCTCGAACTGAATTCAGCCCAATCAATTTTGATGAAAAACTTGAAATTGATTCACATTTATTCTACCCATTTTCTGATCGTTGTTTCCCAAAAAAAATGGTATCCGCCTTTATTTCTGTCTGACGGCATAAAACGGGTTCTCAATACCTCTCTCTAAAGGGGTATTTAGCCGGATTAATATCATGTCCGCTCAAACCATTATAATTCCCGGTTTTCCTTGTCCCTCCTGAAGCCACTTCAAACGTTTACCGATTGCCTCTTGCCGATTGCCTTTTCTCGAACGATTATGTGAGTATTCAAACGGACTTGATAGAATTGGTGTATTGTCCACTTTTTTGCCGTCCGTACCATTTGATCCGGGACGTTGGAGGCAAATTGGGGAGAATATCGGTCGGCGCGTCAATTATTGCCGAATTAACGAACGGCTGTCAATCGGTTCTTTGCAATCACCCACTTTTATTACTTTTCCCACTTTTCCCACTTCCGTATCGCGAGAGTTTGGGGTTTAGGGAAAGTGACCGATTGCCTCGATCGCAGACATTTTTTTGTTTAAAAATCGGGGTTTTCTCTATTTTTTTTGAATGTAAAATAAAACTTCGTCCCCACCCCTACGGAAGATTCAACCCAAATTTTACCGCCGTAGCTTTCAATAATTTTCTTACAAATTGACAGGCCGATCCCCGTCCCCGGATACTGTTTGAAGCTGTGCAGGCGAGTAAAAATTTTAAAAATATTGTCGAAGCTTTTGTTCGCAATGCCGATGCCATTGTCGGACACGCAAAACATCCAATGCATTTCTTCTTTTGAGGCGGTGATGTAGATCTGGGGCGCGACATCATCCCGACGATATTTTAGCGCATTTCCGATCAGATTTTGAAAAACTTCTCCCAGTTGAATTGGGTTAGCCATTACAGTCGGCAAAATATCCGAACGGACTGCGGCATTTGTCGCTTCAATTTCCCAACTCAAATCGCTCAAAACCTGCTCCAAAACCCGGTTACAATCAGTCAACTGTAGGGGGGTGTCGGGGGTATCGCAACCGCAGTACATCAACAGATCTTGAATCAACCGCTGCATCCGGGTCGCAGATGTGACGATGCGATCGACATAGGTGGTGGCTTTGACATCGAATTGAGACTCATATTCGATCTGGAGTAATTGGGCGAAAGCCTTCAAACTGGTGAGGGGCTGTTGGAGGTCGTGGGAGACGACCGAGGCGAATTGTTCGAGTTCTCGATTTGATCGCAACAGTTTTTGATTAAGTTCTTCTAACTTTCCGTACTGTTCGGCGATCTGTCGTCGCTGACATCCGATGGTGAGTTGATTTTCAATCCGGGCTAAAATCTCCCTCAATTCAAAGGGTTTAGAAATGTAGTCAACCCCCCCCATATCAAACCCCTTAACCTTCTCAGAGACATCCTTTAGGGCGCTCAAAAAAATCACAGGGATCTCTTTTGTTTGGGGCTTATTTTTGAGCAACTGACACACCTCATAGCCATTCAAACCGGGCATCATAATATCGAGTAAAATCAGGTCGGGCGGTTCAGAGGTGGCGGCAGTGAGGGCTTGTTTTCCGTTGATGACGCGCCGGACATCGTAGCCCTGCCCGGTCAGCATATCGAACAAAAGCTGCAAATTCTCTGGCTTGTCATCGACGACTAAAATATCTCCCTTGGAATAGACTTGCTTTGTATTCATCCATGCTTTCCTCGTTCAATTAACTCAATAATTTGGTCAAAATAAAGGTGATTGACGTACCAAATCAACCCCGTCGCCAACTCGGCGCGATCAGCGGGAATCTGGGCAATTAAATCTCGCAATTTGGATTCCCGGGCGGCGAGGGCCGCTTGGTAAAACTGGGCGTTCCATTCTTCGCCCAAAGTCGCCAGGTTCGCCAGATTCAAAGTTGGGGAGAGTGATGGGGGCGCGTCAGGCGGAGGAGAATCGGGAGACTCATAAATATAGTTTACTCCCAGATGATGGGCGATATGTTCCAACAAGGCGGCGGTGCGAAAGGGTTTCTCGATCAAATCGTCGCAGCCGGTGGCGAGGATCGACGATCGCTCTGACTCGAAGACGTGGGCGGTGATAGCAACGATCGCCACGGATTCACCTCCGGGGGCCTGTCGGATCTCGCGGGTAGCCCCGTAGCCGTCCGTCACCGGCATCCGCATATCCATCAAAATCAGGTGGGGGCGCCAATGCCGCCAAACCTCCACCGCTTCCCGGCCGTTTTCCACCGCCTGGACATCAAATCCGAGGGGAACCAACAGATCGACCAACAATTTTTGGTTAGCCCGGTTGTCCTCAGCCACCAAAATGCGGGGGGTGGGTTGGTTCGGCGCCAGGGCGACGGGATAGGGTGTGGGAGTCGCCCCCCGGGAGGAGAGCCATGCAGCGCCCTGGGAGTCGGGGCTATCGGTTTTGAGGGGGATGTCGAAGGTGAATTGACACCCGCGGCCGGGACGAGAAGCGACGGCGAGGGTGCCGCCCATTAACTGAACGTACTCGCGGGCGATCGCCAGACCCAAACCCGTCCCCTGCTGGGAGTTGCGGCCCGTTTCCGTCTGCACGAAGGGCTCGAACAGGCGCTCCTGTTCTTTCGAGCTAATTCCGGGTCCGGTGTCTTCGACCTCGAAGTGAAGTTTGCCGATACCGGAGAGGTTCCGCACCTGTAGGGTGACGCGGCCGATCGCCGTAAATTTGATCCCATTTTCGAGCAAATTGAGCAGGACTTGCCGCAATTTGGCTTCGTCGGTGGCGACATATTCCGGAACCCCGTCGCCGATATCGATTTCCAACGTCAGGCCCTTGGCACTCGCCCGCAGTTGCAACATCCCGTGCAGGCGCCCGACTAAGGATCGCAGGTTGAAAACGGTTTCGGTGAGGGTGACTCGGCCGGCTTCAATTTTGGCGAGGTCGAGAATTTCGTCGATCAGGGAGAGCAAATATTCTCCGGACTGGCGGACGATCTGGAGGGATTCTTGCTGTCGGGTGTCCCAGTGGGCATCCTGTTGCAGGAGTTGGGCGAACCCGAGGATGGCGTTGAGAGGGGTGCGGAGTTCGTGGCTCATGTTGGCGAGAAATTGGCTCTTGGCGCGGTTGGCTGCGTCGGCGGCTTCTTTGGCCCGCTGCAGTTGGGCGAACAGTTCCGCCTGGTAGATGGCGACGCCCAACTGGCCGGCTACCTGGGTCAACAATTTCACTTCTCCGGAGAGCCACTGGCGGGGGGCGTTTTGGTACGTCACCAACAGCCCCCACAGGGTTTCGCCGAGGTGGACGGGGACGCTGACATAGGCCTGGATTTCCAAGTGGTGCAGCAGTTGTCGGTGGGATTCGGGGAGGGAGGTGTTATCGAGGCGATCGACGATGACGATTTCCCCGGCTCGGGGAGATGTGATCCCCAGGGGGATGTGGGGGGCGGGATTGTCGGCGATCTGGGTTCGCAGGTGGGGGGCTAACAATTCGCAGGCCAGTTCGCCGCCCCGGTTGTCGTTGAAGCGGTAGATGGCGACGCGATCGCACTGCAAGATCGCCTGTACGTCCTGGGTGGTGCTCTCGAAAATCTGCTCCAGGTCGAGGGTCTGGCGCATTTGTTGGATCACCTGGGCGATCGCCATTTCCCGGACGACCGTTTCCCGCAGGGCTTCCTCGGCCATGATGCGATCGTTGAGTTCGGTCTGCAACTGCTGGTAAAGTTCCGCCTGTTGGATTGCGATCGCCAGTTGGGTCGCCAGTTGTTTGATCAGTTGGATTTCCCACTGTTCCCATTGGCGGGAGCCCTGACACTGGTGGACGACCAGCAGCCCCCACAGCTCTTGTCCCTGACAGATGGGGACTCCCAGGCGGGATTGGGATCGGATCGGTCTGGTCTGTCGCCAATCATGGCTGATGTGAGATTCTGTATCGCAGATCCGGTAGGGATAGTGGGCAAAATACTGTTGGTAGTCCTCCGGTATGCAGAGATCGTCCCGATACCGACAGCCGACGATCGCTTCGATTTCGGGCAAAGCGGATTCGTGGGTGACGGTTGCACTACCGTCGGACTCGAAGCGCAGGATCAGCGCCCGGTCTAGTTGCAGCAGCGATCGCAACTCATCGACAGTATGTTGGAGAATTTCGTCGAGGTCGAGGGAGCGGCTGATGCTGAGGGTGAGTTGGTAGAGCAGATGTTCCTGACGAAGCTGCTGCCGGAACCGAGCCTCAGCCCCCTTGCGATCGGTGATGTCCTCGGCGATGCCGGCCACCCGCACCACCTCCCCCCGTTCGTCAAAAATCGGGAAGGCGCGATCGCAGATCCAGCGCATCTGGCCGTCGGGCCGGAAAATGCGGTACTCCCCCATGGCAACCCGGCCCGCTTCCACCCGGCAAAAATGCAGGATGATGTCTTCCCGATCCTTGGGGTGCACCGCTTCTAACCAGGAGAAGGGCTCGTTGTAGACGCTCTGAGTGCTCCGCCCCCAGATCTGTTCGTAGGCGGGACTAACGTAAAACACTGTTTCGCCCCGGGGGCTGGTGAGCCAGAACACGTCTTGAATGTGGTCTACCACCTGGCGGAACCGTTCCTCGCTCTCCCGCAGGGCTTCCAAGGCCCGCCGTCGCTCGGTTATATCCCGAAAACAGACGACGTAGAACGGTTCCCCCTGCCACTCGGTGGCGGCGACGCTCATTTCGGCCATCACCATCCCCCGCTGGGGGTTCAAAATTCCCAATTCCGCTACGTCTCCGACGACGATGGGCAGTCCCAATTCGTGGCCGACGAACTCCTGGGGGGGGCGGCCGAACAGGTCGAGGGCGGCGGGGTTGGTGGCGCGGACGATCCCCTGGCTATCGACCATCAGAATGCTGTCGGAGATGCTGTCGAAGATGATTTGGAGGCGGGCTTCGACTTCCTTGTGGGCGGTGATGTCCTGGGCGGCACCGAGGATTTGGGTGGGGAAGCCGCTGTCGTCGCGGGTGAACGGGACTTCCTGCGATCGCAGCCACCGGTAGGACCCATTTTTGTGGCGGAGGCGATATTCCTGCTCGACAATTTCCCGATCTCCTAGGGCGGTGGCGCGTTCAGAGAGGGTTTGCAACAGGGGGAAGTCCTCGGGGTGGATGTGTTCCCAGAAAAAGCGATCGCCGAGATTTTGCAACTCTTCCGGGGTGTAGCCGAGGATGTTAATGATCTGGCGGTTGACGTAGCGGTTGCGGAGGGTTTTGGCATCGTAGACGTAGAGGAGTTGGGGGGAGGCGTTGGCGATGGTTTCGATAAATAATTTGCTCTGATAGAGTTGTTCTTCCGATCGCTTGCGGTCGGTGATGTCGAGGACGGTCCCGAATAATGTCACGACTCGCCCTTCGGGGTTGCAGATGGGGTTTCCCTTGGCTAGGACGTGCCGTTGTTCTCCGTCGGGCCGCACGATCCGTATTTCTAATTCGTAGGATTTGCTCTGGGCGATCGCTTTTGTGACGGTGGTTTGCCAGTCGAAGCGATCGTCTGGGTGGATCTGCTGCTGGTGTTCGGCGAGGGTGGGCGCGGGTGACTCAGGGTCGAACCCGAAAATCCGAAATGTCTCTTCCGACCAGAGGATTTCCCCGGTACCCACGTCAAATTCCCAACTGCCGACGTGGGCGATTTTTTGGGCTTCGGCTAGGTGTACCTTTTCCCGCATCAGGGCTAGGGCTGTCCGTTTGCGATCG
>JBNGCR010000154.1:0-5340 GCA_050045915.1 Limnospira sp. | reverse complement strand
CCGTTTGCGATCGTTGATATCCTGGATGATGCCGACAAAATATTGCGGTTTTCCGTTGCCGTCCCGCACCACAGATCCGCTCAAATTTACCCACAGGGAAAATCCTCCGGCGTGAATGTAGCGCTTTTCGAGGGTGAAGGTTTGGAGTTCTCCGGCGAGGAGTTGGCGGACGCAATTGAGATCTGGCGCTAGGTCGTCGGGGTGGGTGAGCTCCTGAAATGTCAGTTCCCGCAATTCTTCGATGCCGTAGCCCACGATGTCGGCAAATGTCTGATTGACCCGCAGGAACCGCCCCGAAATGTCCGTCTGGACGATCCCCACCCCGGCCTGGGTGAAAATGCTGCGGAATATCTCCTCGCTCTGGTACAGGGCGGCTTCCGACCGTTTGCGATCGCCGATGTCCCGGACGACGGAGATGATTTCGTTATCCTCGGTGGCGACAATCCGCGCTTCGTAGTGTTGCGGTGTCTGGAATCGGGCGTTCGGGGGCAGGTCGTACTCGAACCGCTGCATCCGGCCGGTTTCGAGGGCGAGTTGGTGCATCCGCATCAAACCTTCGGCGAGATCTGCGGGCATGACGGCCCGGATGGTTTTGCCCAAAAATTCTTCGGGGGGTACCCAGGTGGGAAAGGTTTTGGAGGGTTTGTAATCGAGAAAGGTGCCGTCCGGGCTGCAGCGGAAGACCAGATCGGGGATGGCATCGAGGAGGGCGCGGTTGCGGGCTTCGCTGTGGGTCAGGGCTTCTTGGGCTTTTTTGCGATCGCTGATGTCAATGTCGATCCCGTCCACGATCAGATCGCCGTTTTCGGCGCGGAAAAATCTGGCCCGTTCTTGAATCCAATGGATTTGGCCGGTACTCGAAATGAATCGATATTCTAAACTCTCGGTTCCCAGGTTTTCAGGCATCTCGCCTACGGCCCGCACCCAGCGATCGCGATCGTCGGGGTGAATCCAGGACATGAAATCGACGGCGGGGGTGGCTATGATTTCTTGGGGATCGAGTCCCAAAAGCTGCCGGTAGCCCGGACTCAGGTAGGGGAACGTCACTCGCCCGTCCCCGTGGTAAATGGCGCGGTAGACGCCGCCGGGAATGTTGCTGATGATGGATTGGAGGCGATCTTCGGTCTGTTTGCGATCGCTGATATCCTGCACCGCCGCGATCAGATAGTCGGGTGCTCCGTCGGGTTTCCGCACGACGGTGAGGGTCAGTTGCGCCCACACCACGGAACCGTCGGCGCGGAGGTAGCGCTTTTCGAGGCTTTCTCGGTCGATTTCTCCGCGGCTGAGTTGCCGCCAATAGTTTTCGGTGCGATCGCGATCGTCGGGATAGGTAATCTTTTGGCAGGTTTGCCGCCGCAGTTGGTCGCGGTCATATCCGAGAATCTGACAAAATGTGTCGTTTGCCGACAGCAATTCCCCGGTGGGGGCGAGGTGGCACAGTCCCACCCCCACTTCCTCGAAGGTGCGGCGAAAGCGATCGTTGTCGCGACTCCGGCTAATCGCCAACCCCAACCGCAGCGATCGCTCGACGATGGCCGCCGTCAGTTGACGTTTTTCCAGATAGTCCGCCGCCCCCAATTCCAACGCCGCGATCCCCTCCAACGCCGTCTCCACCAACCCGACGACGGGTTTCGGCGCGACGCGATCGATCCAAGTTTCCAGGGAATGGGTCGAACCGTCCACCAGATACAGATCGTAGCCGGCGAGATCGGCTTCCTCTTCCGGGGCGCGATCGAGATTGACTCTCAGCAATTGCAGGGATGCGATCAGGCGATCGAGTCTGCGATCGCACCCGCCATCCTCGGTGACGAGAAGAACGTTGACAGGCTCGGGTTTCATAGGTTAAAAGGAAACAAACAATCATCAATTATTAATTATTAATTATTAATTATTAATTGTTAATTGTTAATTGTTAATTGTTTCCCAGCCACGCGATCGCCGCATCTTTCTCATCCCAAGAAAAGCACCTGACCTCGATTCCGGGAACCAGCCGGTTGCCGACATCCGCCAGACGACTCAGCCACGCCGAATCGCAAACTACAGCTTTCCGGTTAAAATCCTTAAAATGCCCGAACGCCAACTTCAAATCCTCCCACAGAGCCTCGGGGGCGATACCGCCCAAGTGCTGCACTTCCACATAGACTTGCAGGGGCTTGTGCGACTTCAGCCGTTCTTCAATCAAGGTAGCGAGGTTCCTGACATCTTGCGTCTCGATCCCCCCGTCGATCCGAACCCCGATCAGACTCCCAGCCGTCGGCAAAATTTCCATCGTCATCAGTCCCTCCTCGGATGCCGATTCAATCGATTTATATTGTTATTTATAGCATTTCTCCAATCGCTCTGTCCGTTGCCCTATGATATGATTCGGGAGAAATCGAGTCGGAGATCACTTGATGAAGTTCGACCCATCGATCGCGATTATTGCGGCATTTTCGATTTTGTTTTATCCCGCGATCGCCCGGGCAGGAGGTTCCATCGGATTTGATCCGATTCAAGAGATGAGCGTTCAGGCTCAATTGGAGATAGAAATAATATCAAATCCGGTTGAATGCCCGGAACAAAACGGGTCGGATATCGAGACCGCTTGGGAATCAATTCCCCGAGGGCGCAAGCCTTGCGCCCCTACCAGCTCAAATCATCTGAAGATGATTGGGGAGGTTTGGGAGGGGATAACTGGATTTGATATAAATTCCGCGTTAGAGGAGAGAGGAAAGAGAAAAGAGAACTTCTGGGGTCCCCTCACTTCTCCCCTGTGTAACGATTTCAGCGCACAGCGCTATCATATCAAATTTAGATTCTCCACGGTTGAAGGAGTCAGAAGTAAGAAGTTTCTTTCTACTCCCGACTCCCAACTCCCTGATGAATCGGAATGCCGACAATTACAATAGCGCCATCGCGCTGCCCATCCAGGTTTGCAGGTTTTCGCCCAACGCCATCGTCATGTTTTGGGTCGCCGGGAGGCTGTCAACAACCATTCCCGCACACAATAACATCATGTAGAGGATGGAATATTTGAACAGCGATCGCGCCACGTCCCGGTCTTCCGGAGTTTGCAACAATTGCCAAGCTTTCTGAATGAAAATCGCACCCAACCACAGGGCGATCGCGGCGTAGACTGCACCGCTGGTTCCCAACGGATACACTAACAATAACGTGGAGGGGATCAAAATCAGAGTATAAATCCAAATCTGTTTCGCCGTCGGTTCATCCCCTTCAATAACGGGCAACATCGGCACGCCGACATCCCGGTATTCGTCCCGAATCATGATCGCCAACGCCCAGAAATGGGGGGGTGTCCACAAAAAGATAATTCCAAACAGCAGCCACGCCGCCCAACTCAACTCGCCCGTCACCGCCGCCCATCCCACCAGGGGAGGAATGGCACCCGCCGCGCCACCAATAACGATATTTTGGGTGCTGTGGCGTTTCAGCCAGTGGGTGTAGATGGCGACATAGAAGACAATTCCCGACATCGCCAACAAAGCGGCCAGCAGGTTCGCGAAGACCGTCAGCAGGGTGAAGGAAGTGACAGCCAGGGCTGCGGCGAAAATCAACGCATCCCGGCGTTTAACCCGTCCGGAGGGGATCGGACGCCAGCGGGTGCGCTCCATGATATGGTCAATATCGCTATCGTAAATGCAGTTGATCGTGTTAGCCGAGCCCGCCGCCAGGGTTCCCCCCGTCATCGTCACCAACAGCAGCAGGGGATCGACCTCACCTTCGGCCGCCAACCACATCCCCGCCGCCGTAGTGATCAGCAGCAGCAAAATGATTCGGGGTTTGGTGAGTTGGTAGTAACTTTTCAGGACTTGTAATGGGTTGTTGTGGAGTCGGGATGGGTTGGTTTGAATGATCTCTTGCATGAATGATTCCGTGTGAAATTTTTTGTCGGAATGGGTGCGATCGCAAACAAGTTGGATCGGCGCCCATTCCAAAGCGTCTGAGGTGGAGGAGTGCGATCGCCCTGAAATGATAGCGGGAAAAATGATCAATTGCCCAGAACGCGGGATTGGGACAGATGATGAATGCCGCGATCGCGCAGTCCCAGCACCGTCAGGGCGACCAAGAGTCCCAGCAACGTCGCTCCCACCGCCTGATGGGCCACCGTCAGGGGTTCGACTTGCAGGTGCAGTTTGAACGTGGCGACTCCCAGCACAATTTGGGCGACGACGCAGAGGCCGGCCCAGTAGGCTAGACGGCGGAGAATCGGGGCGAGGGCGGATGTCCGCCAAGCTAGGGCGACGACGGCCAGGGTCATCAGGGTAGCTGGGACGACGCCGAGGATGTGGCCGTTCATCACCCCGCACAGTTGCGCGACCCCGAAACACTGGTGCAGCGCCCACTGGGAGGCCACCAGCCCCCCGGCGAGACTTTGCAGGTAAACCAGAACCGCCGCGGCTAGACCCACCCAGGGCAGGCGTCCGGCGTTGCCGGTGCCCCGGTAGGGCATCAGGGAACAGCCGATGGCGATCAGGGTGCAGAAGAACAGCAGCGCCGTCCCCAAGTGGGCGGTGACGATATCGAACCGCAACAGTTCCGTCACGGTGAGCCCGCCGAGAAGTCCCTGAAATAGGACCAAAAACAGGGCGAACGTGGAGGCCCAGGGCAACCAACCCGGCAGGTCCCGGCGGTGCCACCAGGAGAGTCCCGCCAATGCGATCGCCCCCAGACCGATCAGGCCCGCATCCAGCCGGTGAAACCATTCGAGGAAGACTTGCAGGTTCATCTGGTTGGCGGGGACCAGTTGGCCGTAACACAGGGGCCAGTCCGGGCAGGCGAGTCCCGCGTTCATCACCCGAGTCGCGCTGCCGATCGCCATCAACAGTAACGTGGCGACGCTCAGTTTCCAGACGAGGCGACGGATTCTTTCTTGAGGCTGAGTTTGGGATGAAATCCCGGCAGTCTTGAGGACAGTGTTGGCCATGAGTTCCACCTGATCGAAGGACAGGATTGGGGCGTAGCCCAAGGTGCTGAAGTCGAGGGGGAATTTCCCAAAGTCGGGGGGTCGGGCGGTCAAAATTGGATTCCGGCCTGGGTACGCGATCGTCCGAACCCGCCCCCATCCCCAATCCTCGGATTTGATAATTCTTACCGATCTACCTTAGCGGTGCAACCCGAATCTGAACGGGGTTTTAGAAAGTTTTCGGATTTTAATCGACTGTTGCAAAATATTACAATTTTTAACATTTATTTTAAGTTTTGTGCGTTTCGCGATGCGGCGGGAGCGGGGGGAGTGAGGGGAGCGGAGGGAGCGGAGGGAGTGAGGGAGTGAGGGAGTGAGGGAAGCGGAGGAAGAGAAACGGGTGGAACATCCGCACCGCTTGGGAATCAATTCCCAAG
>JBNGCR010000153.1:0-13177 GCA_050045915.1 Limnospira sp. | reverse complement strand
CGGATCATCGAGTAACAGAGGGCGGAAGCGGTGCGGGTGAAAAGTTGGTTCATGGGAATTAAAGTCTAGCCCCCAAACCCCAATTTTTGGGGCTTTGAGCGGATCGAATTTTTACTGCAGATCTCGGAGGCTTTGCAACAATCGCAGGGCATCCATTCTGGCTTCAGACCATTTTTTTGTCGGGTTCGTTTTGGCGACCTCGCAAAACCGTTCCAACATCGGGAGCAGTTCCCGCCGCAGTTCCTCGGGGGTGGTGGTGGGAGGTGCGGGACGGAACCTTTCCTCTGTGGCGCGATCGCGTTTCGGGGTCGGGGGAGCGGGGCGGGGGAGTTCCTCGGCGGCGCGATCGCCCTCCGGCGCGATATCTAGGCCCACCGCCACTCGCACCGCCGGATCGCCGATGATGGCGTAGCTGCGGGCATCGTTGTTCGCCGTCCACATTTCCGCCAGCTCCCCCGGATTGACCTGTTTACCATAATTGATTTCGTTCAATTCGTCCGAGAGCAGACAGGACACCTCCGCGTAGCGCTCGTTGAGCCATTCCACGGCGGCTCCCACGGGTTGGCCCATCATCAAGTATCGCAACATCGTCTCGAACACCTGCAACTGTTTGCCGGCCCGATACCAGAGGTAGGAACAACTCCAAGCCCGCTCGACGTGGCCGATCGCGGCCAGAGCCCCCGCGGCCAGCATCTTTTGGGGGAGGCGGGCTACGAAGGAACGGGGGGCCAGGGCGGTTCGTCGGTGCCGCCGTTCCCGGTAGGCGAAATCCTCCAATTCCGGAGTTCCGGCGCCGAAGCAGGCGAAGAAAAAGGCGATCGTTCCCCGCAGTCGGGAATTGCTGCTCAAGTCGTCCCCGGAGAAGTAAAACCCTTCCGGAATGGCGGAATTCCAGCGCAGCGGCCCGGGGTAATCTTGGCAGATGAGCGCCCCCTGGTGGGCGAGTTGTCGGGGCGAACCGTTGGCAAAGCACATCCCGTGACTGCCGGTAAACAGCAGGGCGGGGGTATCCTCCCCCCCCAAAAGTTGACTCAAACGGTCTTTGGTCGCATCCTGTTTCAGCCAGGTTTGCACCGTCCAGTCGGGGTGTTTCCGGGTCGCCCATTCGGAGAGGGGTTGAACGAGATAGTCGGCGCTCAATTGGGTCGCTTTGTCGTCGGGGTTGCTGACGCCAAAAAAGCCGGCCCGACGGGGTAAGACGACCTGCCCGGTTTCCGCCATCACGACGCTGCGGGCATACTGTTCGTATTCCGCCAAGGTGTCGAAGTAGATGCGTCCGACGGCATATTGGATGTCGAGTTGATATTGGAATTCGTAGGGGATGGTTTGGGGGTCGCCGACGATTAAGAGATAATACGGGACGCCATTTCTGGGATCGACCAAACCGGGGCCGACTTTGTGGCGGCTGAGAAAGTCGTTTTTTGACTCTCCGGGACGGTAGGCATCGACGCCGACAAATTCTCGGTAGAAGCGATCGTCCGTGCGGGTGGCTTGTTTTTTGCGGTGTTCCAGGAGTTCGCCGAGGGCATCCCGGATGGCGCGATCGGCCCCGTGGGCGAAGATGACGCCCCACCCCGTTTCCGACAGGTCGCCGACATCTTTGAAGTCACCCCGATACCCCGGAATACTTTTGATATTCCATTTTTCTCTCAGTTCGCCAAGTTCGGCGCGATCGGCTTCTTCTCCGAGGGCGTATTTGGAGACTTCTTCCGGGGTGAGTGGGGGAAAGAAATATTCTCCCGTGTCGCCATTGATGCCGTTGGTGAAAATCAAATGTTCGCGATCGGTCATACTTTTTATCACTTCCTATCGCTCCAAGAGAATTTTTAGAGCCTGAGTTTTCAAATGAAATAGCAGAGCCAATTTGAGCGACTTTTCAATTGTAAACCTGTATATTTCCCGAGCAGAAATACTCACTGTCAAAGTCGTCAGATTTTATTGTAACTCTAAATCTGCGTTCTTGAGGAAAGTCATCTTGTGGCTTTTTGGGGTATCTAACAGAATGGTTTCCGGCGGAAAATTTGTCCTCAAACACCTCTTCATAAAAACCATTTTTTTCTAATTTAATTACAATTGAAATTTCACCTTTAGTTACCTTGAGTATAAAGTCTATTTTTTTGCCTTTCCATTCTTTTATGTGAGAGCTACCAGAAGGCAGTTGAGCTTCGACCGTGCGTCCTAGAATTCTTTCTAATTGCAGCTTTATCCCCGTTTGAACCTCGTAAATATTTTTCCCTCTGGCGACGACATTATGATTCAATAAAACGAGATTGATCGAACAATTAGAAGGTTCTATTTGATTTCTTGTTGTTTTAAAAAATATCTCCCAAAATACCTCCATGTCCCTGTGGTAAAATTTGATAGATGGATATTCTTCAATGTCGGCTTTTTCAACCCAATTTTTATCATCATTAAATTCATTAACTGCATCACGATAGCCTCCCTCGAAATCATAATAAACATCAAATTCGCTATGATTCATCTCTTCAATCGTGTACTTTAAAGCGTCAATATTGTGACTTGATATTCGGATAAAAAAGAATTGATTTCTTTTATTTTGATATCGCGCCAACGCTTCATGTACTGTTTTCTGCTCGGAAAAATTTAAAGTATTATGTTCGATCATTAGGTGACTCCTTTTAATTTTAAATTTTTGGGTCAGTTTCGCTTGCTTTTTGCACAACGTATTCCCACATCCTCAAAGCTATCTGTTGTTATAACTGAGGTTCTGTAAGTTATTCTATCAATCGGACTTGCCCAACTTCCTCCGCGCAGGGCTAACGCTTCCGGTAGAGCGTGTGACAGATCCCAAACCAGAGATTGATCGTAGCTTTTATAGTCCTTCTGCCATTCCGAAGACGTATATTCAAAAACATTGCCAATTAAATTGTAATTGTTTCCTTGTGGATAACTATCGATCGCTACCGTAGATTTCCGCGACCCCAGATTTGCATGGTCTGATGGTGGCTCACTTCCCCACGGCCACTGTCGGTTTTGCTGATATGTACCCCTGGCTGCACGTTCCCATTCTAACTCGGTCGGTAATCGCTTGTCCAACCATTTACAATAAATTGCTGCTTGATGAGCTGTGACATGAACTACCGGATGATTGGATAGCGTGTCGTCATTGAAATTTTGGGGGTCGATAGGTGGGCTACAGACCTTGGCGCTGACACAAAGGCGGTACATTTCATTAGACACTTCAAATTGGTCAAGGTAGAAAGCCGAGAGATGGGGATACCATTGAGGTCTTTCCCACTTCTTTAAGTCTCGATCGTTAGTACCGATTATCGCTTTTCCTTCGTCGAGGGATACCATAGGACTCATCTGGATTGCTCTCCAGCGCAAATACTGAGGGTAAGCCAATAGGGATGTCGTGTAGATTAAAGCCGTGCTGACGAACCCGATGATATATTTTAATCTTCGTTTGGCTTGGCGTTCAATCTGTCGATCGCGATCGCGCCGGATGACACAAGCTCCCACATAATTTAACTCAAGTTGATTGAGGATCGGCTTGGGGCGTTGTGACAAAATTTCCGCCTCTTCCAGGCGACTGCCTCGATGCACCAAATAGCTTTCGTTATAGTTTGCCGTTTCCCAGTCGTTTGCGGCTTTGCGGATAGTTTCCAAGAGTCGAATGTTGGCGAGATCCCGATCTAACCAATCTCTCAATTTGGGCCAGTGACGAATTAAGGCTTCGTGGGTGACTTCAACGCCAATTTGATGGGTGGCCGGATCGACATCGGTGACGACTAACCGCGCATCTGCCAATTGTTTGATCAATGCTTTCGTTTCTGCCAAATCGCCATGCGTCGGCACCAGTTCTTGGATTCGGACTCGCCTTCGCGTATCCCGACGTTTTGGGTTGGCTGTCACCTCCTCATCCAAGCGCGTCAGTCTGATAAATATATTCCTGACTTGTTCTTGTTTTTCCGGAGACAACTTGCGATAAAATTCATCCGCCGTCCGCGCGATCGCTTCTTGCACTTTTCCCATCTCCCGATACTCTCGACTCAACAGCCAGCGTCCGTGCCGTCGCTTCCACAACTCCCACAAGGCGTGTTGCAACAGCGGCATCGCCCCCGGTTCGTCCCGCACGTCGTCCAGCAGGGTTTGGGTCAGACCCCCCTCGAACCGCAACCCCACCCGCGCCGCCTGTTTCTCCATCGCCTGCCGCAGTTCGTCCAAATTCATGGGGGCGACCAAGACCTGCCGTTCCACGCATTCCCGCAGTTCGGGATAAACGGCACATTCCCCCAAAAAGTCGTCCCGGACGGTGACGATGACGGTCTGGCCGGCGGCCAATTTCAGCAATTTGTCGATGAACCGCACCCGCTTGAGTTCATCTTCGCAGAGGGTGAACAGTTCCTCAAACTGATCGACGACGATGATATGGGGTCGATTGTTCACCTTGGCGAGGCTGGCCGTCAACTGGGCGATGGGGTCATTGCCGGGTTTGAAGTCGGCAACTTGTAAATCTGCCCGTTCGGCCTGCAATTCCGGAATCAACCCAGCCAAAACCAGGGACGATTTCCCGCAACCGGACTTTCCGACGATCGCCAAAAAGGGATGTTCCGCCAGCCGGTTTCGCAGCCGTTTCACTTCCCCTTCCCGCCCGAAGAAAAATTCCCGGTCTTCCACCGTAAAGGGGTACAGTCCCCGAAACGGACAGCGGGGGTCGTAGGCGGGGGGCGGCGTTCCCAGTGCGAGGGCGTTGAAACTCATTTCTAACACTTCGTCGCACAAGTTGTTGATCGCCTCCAGAGCGGTTTGGCGTTCGATCAAAGCCGATCGCGCCAAGGTTTCGGCTTCGGCGGGGAGCGATCGCGCCAGAGTGGCTTCCCGGGCCTCAAACTGTGGCTTCAAGACGGGCGCCCGGTCCGCCAACAATTCGCCGAATTGGGATAAACCGAACTGTATTTCGGCGGGGGTCAGGGGGCGATCGAGACTTTCGCTGAACAGCGGCTGTCCCCGCAACCGGGTAAATAGGGCGGGAACCAAGATATCGTAGCGATCGCCCGATGCCGCCGTCGCTTCCACCAGGGCCCGATCCAACTCCCCGCCGTCCCGCAACCGTTGATAAAATTCGCAGGCCAGGGCCGAGGCCGTGGCGATGGAAACCCGTTCCGTCATCGCCACCACCGCCGGCATCCCCAATTCCCGCACCAAGCGCTGGGCCAGCCCCCCCAAGGCGGCTTCGGCTTCCGGCATGGCGCTTTCGCAGGCGGACAAAAAGGTGAAGTAGGGCAGTCTCCCGGTGCCCCGCAGGGTCTTGAGCCGCTTCAGCAGTGCGGTGGCGGGGACGGGTCGAATTTGGTTATCTTGTTGCGTCCAGTAGAGCACCGTGTCCCCGTCCCGGCTCAATTTGCCGTGGCAGACGACGTGCAGCAGGGTGTATTGCTTTTCGGTGAGTTGGCGGCAGAGGTCGTCCAGGGTGGGCGCACCGATGCTGTCGGGGACGGAGGCCAGCACCTCTGAGGGGATGTCGCCCAGGGCGGTTCGGACGCCGAACACGGTTTCCCCCACGTCGAACTCGGCGAGGTTGTATTTTCCCAGATCTCGGGGACTGGCGACGAGGATGAGGGCTTTCAAATCCCGCCTGCCGATGGGGGGAAAGTGGCGATCGCTGATGCTGGGGAGGTAGAGGGAAAAGGGCGCCCGCTGGCTGAGGGCGAGGAGTTCCCATTCCCCGCCGATGGGGGCGCAGAGTTTGTGCCAGTGCAGGGTTTTGATGTCGCCGTCCTCCGCTTCCACGAACAGCAACACCCGCAACCCGTCGGGGCTCTCGCCCAGGGCCCGGACGAAGGCATCCCGGACGCGATCGCAAAATAGGGCCCGACCCAAATGGGTGCCGTAGTCTTGGGGCCGGATTTGCAGGCTCCGCAGCTTTCTGAAATCGGCTTCTTCGAGCTTCAGGGTTCCTTCGGTGCGGATGGCCAGCAGTTCCCCGGCGGAAATCTGTTCGGCCACGACGGGATAGCGGCTCTCGGAGCGGCGTTGGATGGTGATTTCAAAGATATTCATATCTGGGATGGGGGCGAACCCAAAGCGGCCTCCCAAACCGCGTGGGCGACTTCCGGTTTTTGGTAGATATTGCTGTGGGCGTCCTGGCTGTCGGCGGTGGGGGAGATGAACTCGCTGGCCTCCAGGTTGTAGACTTTCCCCGGTTCAAAGGCGTAGGGGCGATCGCTCGGCAGCATGGGGCGATCGACGATTTCGATTCCCGGCCCGCGCACCCCGAAGGTTCCCAGGGCGCCGTATTTGGGGAACTCGCCGGGGGCCAGATCGACCTGACCCCGGATGCCGGCGCCGATGGGGTAAAACTTGCCCGTGGCGATATCGTACCGCGATCGCGTGGTGACGGTCGGCCCGGAAACCCGGTGATCGCGGATCAGGCGGTGATAGTAACCAGACCGCCCCGGCGCGACGGGAATCTCCGCACAGTAGGACCACAGCGACAGGGCGCCCTGCACCAACACCAGAGAATCCACGGGGTGGACGGGAGGGGGTCCGGCTTCGGCGCCCGCCACCGTCCCGGAGGCGACGATACACCCGAAACTGTGGCCCATCAGGTGAAATTTGACACCCGGATCGGCGGCCTGTTGCAGTCGGCACAGGAGTTGAAATCCCCCGGTTTCCCCGACTTGGCGGGCGCGATCTTTCATTTTCCAAAACGAGAGGGTCCGCAGGGGGGCCAGCAGCCCGTCCAACCGGAATCCGGCGGTCAGGGCCGCCACCATTTCCGAGGCTTGGAAGATGGCTTCCGGGTCGAAGGGTTCGCGATCGCGCCCCGGCGCCCCCGCTTCTCCGTCGCTTCCCAATGCCGCTTCTTCGTCCAAGGTTCGGTAGGCGTCGCGGACTGCTGCGGGGAGGTGGTTGGGGGCTAGATCGCTGACGGCGGCGGCGAAGATGGTTTCCAGGGCCCGCCGTCCTTTCAGGGTGTCGGCGATGCGATCGGCGTAGCGGTCGATCAGGGCATTGACGGCGATTCCGGCGGGTTTGAAGGCGGTTTCGGAATCGCTCAATTCTTCGACTCCCCAGGGTTTGCTGGGCCAGTGCAGGCCGATTAAAAGGGGGCGGAAGGGCGATCGGGCCTGCCACATTTTTTCCAGGTCGTCCCGCTGAGAGGCCATCGCCCCCAGCCAGTTGTTGTACTGTTTCCGCGCACTGGGGATGTCCCCCAGCCAGCCGTGACTGAAGATGAAGACGTCGGTGATCGGTTCTTGTCGCAGGGTGTCGAGCGCGCGTTCGCTCTCGAGGCCTTTGGGGTGCGATCGTTCCTCGGCTTCGGCGTCGAAGGCGATCAGGTGGTAGGTCAGATTGGTTCCGGGGACGGTTTCGAGTGGCATCGCGTGTCTCAGTTGGGGAAGGATGGGCCTGCACGCCGGATGCGGGCTTTTAGCTCCAACCTAGCACGGGGTTTCGGAGGGTTCCGGGAGTTTTTCAGATTTTCGTCATGTTTTCCCGGCGGAGGGGGTGCGATCGGGTATTCGATAAAAAATTACGATCTTTCTAAAAATGATTCCGTTCAGGAAATTTTTGAACTCCTATTTTGGGGGTTGGCATCAAGCTTGGATCGAATTTTAAAGCCTCATCAAAACAAAATTTTGCTTCACTATTGCTATTATTTTTTGCAAATTTAATGCCACTTGCAACTAAAATTTGTGCCACAATTTTACCCAAACTTTCATCTCTTTTTACAACTTGCCTAAAAAAGACAACAGCCGCCTCAATTTTGCCATCTATCGCCATTTTTTCTCCTTTCAATAATAAAGCAGTTGACGATGCTTCTGCATTGCAGATACGACGCTTAGATTCCTGGACATTAGGATTATGCTTCAGGTAGTCACTCACCCAATCGCATCCTTTTTGAAGTAAATCATCAAGATCCAAGTTCCAAAGTTTTAGGGTTTTATCGTCGCTAATTGTTGCAATCGTATTTCCATCGGGACTAAACGTGAGAGACTCAACGAGATGGTCATGTCCCAAGAGTGTGTGTATGAATTTTCCGTCGAGAGTCCAAAGTTTAACTGTCGTGTCGTAACTGGTTGAAGCCAATAGGGAACCATCAGATCTAAAAGCAACGTCAGTAACTGGTCCACTATGTTCTTCAATACTTTTTATTAACCGGCCATCATTCGTCCAAATTTTCAATATTTGATCCCAGCCAGTTGATACGATAAATTTTCCATTCGGACTGAACCTGACGTTGAGAATTTGTCCCTCATGATCGACAAAAGTTTCTGTAAAGTTAGTATTATTTTGTCTCGAATTTTTGATAATATTATGGGCGCTTCCAATTGCGATCACATCTTCTATCGGACTAAAATCAATGCTTTGAGGTTTGGGTATATTTTCTAAACTACGATCTTTTAATAAATTTCCATTTATATCCCAAAATTTAATCGTTTTGTCGTTGCTAGTGGTGGCAATTATGTTGCCATCATGGCTAAAATCGATATCATAAATTCGTTGATCATGCCCTTGCCAACTGCGGACTAAATCCCCATCAAATTTCCACAGTTCAATCATACCTTCCTGATTTCCTGTCGCAATCAACTCTGCTTTGGGACTAAAAGCTACACTCAAAAAATTGCCGTTACGCTTTTCACTTTTGAAGATCGGATTTGCTATATCTTCCGTACTTAAAATATAAAATCTTTGATCGTAACAAACTAAAGCAATTAGTCGGCCATCAGTATTGAAAGCTATACGCCGACAATGATAATTTTTATAGGTATCTTGAAGTGAATTGTATTTCCACAGTTTTATTTTTGAATCTAGACCCCCTGAAGCAACCAAATTACCTGCGGGACTAAATATGGCATTATAAACGATATTCCCATGTCCTTGAAGGGTATCCAGCCATGTGCCGTCCTGGTTCCATATTCTAACAGTATTGTCATGACTAGCAGTAGCAATTAAATCTCCTTTTGGACTAAATGAAACACTATAAACTTTATCGCTGTGTCCTTCAAGAGTCTTCAAAAAACTGCCATCCCGATTCCATAGTTTCACCGTGTGATCGAAACTGGCGGTAGCAATTAGATCTCCTTCCGGACTGAATGAAACATTATAAACTTTATCGCTGTGTCCTTCAAGATTTTTCAAAAAACTGCCGTCCCGATTCCATAGTTTTACTGTTTTATCCGCACTGGCAGTGGCAATTAAATCTCCTTTTGGACTAAATGAAACACTATAAACTTTATCGCTGTGTCCTTCGAGAGCCTTCAAAAAACTGCCGTCCCGATCCCATAGTTTTACCGTGTGATCGAAACTGGCAGTAGCAATTAAATCTCCTTCTGGACTAAAAGAAATTGCCCAAACTGCCGCACCATCTTCCGGATATTTTTTGATCAACTTAAACGATCCATTTTTAAATCTCCAGAAGCCAATCGTACCATTTTTGGTCGCAGTTATAATCAGATCATATTGAGGGCTAAAAGCAACCCTATAAACGGGAGAATCATGTTGTAAAATTGCCAGCTTATCACCATTTAATTTCCAAATTATTGCTGTTTTATCAGCACTTGCGGTGACAATTAATTCCTCTATTTCTTGGTAAAGCCGATGATATCCAAAAGCCACCCTGTAAATCGGTTGACTGTGTCCTGCGAGGACAGCTTTTACCGTACCATCTGCTCTCCAAACTGTGGCAGTTGTATCCGTACTGGCTGATGCAATGAATTGACCATTATGATTAAAAGCTACACTATTAACTGCTTGAGTATGCCTTTCTAAGGTATTAAATTCGTTGAATCCCCGATGATAAACCATTTTTCTGATCATATCAATTCCTTGGATTTTTGTGTTAATTGAAAACAGGCTTTTTCTCGCTTCTTGTAATTTTTTTGCTAGATTTATTCCCTCAAGCAAAGCGTCAAAATCTTGGGTTGCATAAATAAAAACGATAGTTCAAATTATTAATATGGACTCTCATTTCGGAATTGTATTCGGCGATGTATGTCTTCCACCATTGTAAAACTGCCATTCCTGCTACCAGAGAAACTGTCACAAAACTGGCTACAAGCCCTCCAATAATTTGCCGACGTTGACGCTGTTTTTGATGTCGCTCATTATCATACAATTCTCGACTCAGTTGAATGAATAACTGTTCACCTTCAGAGAGTTCTTCCCGACGTTCTTGAAGTTTTTCCTGTGCTTGGAAAAGCGCCGCGCCACGCAACAGAAGTCCCTCATCTCGCCCTGTCTCCTCCCACTGCCGTTTCGACTCCCGCAGTCGTTCTTGCCACGCCCGAAATTCCCGGTCGGTTTCCATCCAACCCTGCAATTGACCCCAGTTGCGAATCAATGCTTCGTGGATGACCTCGACCGTTTCAAGTTCTCTAGTCGTCTCCGATTTCTCCTCTAAATTACCGACATTTACTCGGGTGACAGTGGCGCGATTAGTGACAACTAACCGGGCATCTGCCAACTGCTTAACTAATCCCCAATTGCTTTCGCTCAGTTCCGCTTTGGTCGCCACCCGCCGGGTGTCCTCCGTCCCCGCCCCCGGCCGCACCAACTGCACGAAGATTCGCCGCACCCGCTCTTTATCTTCCGGTTTCAGTTGATTAAATTTCTCGTCCGCATAGCGAGTCAGCGCCCCGGAAACTTCCCCGATTTCCCGATAGGCATCGTGGGTCAACTGTTTGCCCTGCCGCTTGTTCCAGAGTTCCGTCAGCGCAAACTCTAATAATGGTAAGTTACCCGGTTCTTTATCGATATCTTTGAGAATGCGTTCCACCAATCCGTGTTCAAAGTTCACCCCCAACTTTTCGGCGGGTTTTTCGATGACTTCCCGGAGTTCCTCCGAATTCATCGAGCGGATTTTGATATCCACATCTCGCAAGAGATCGGCCAGCGGGGGATAAGATAACACATTTCCCAAAAAATCGGCTCGCATTGCAGCTACCAATACAATGGATAAAGATGATGCCTCAGCTAAGGCTCGAAATGTGTGTAAGAGGACGTTGATAAATTGGCGACGAGTTTTTATATTTTCACAAAGCGTATAAAGTTCTTCAAACTGATCGGCAATCAGTAATATTCGATCTTGAGGATGATTATTTTTAATGGTTTGTAAAACATCGGACAAGGGAAGCATACCCTCCGAAAAATATCCGGCTAACTTACGGGATTGGGCGATGCGATCCGTTTCGTCCAAATTCCGTGTATAGAGTGGTATGAGGGCTTTGGCGAGGGCATGAAACGGTTCTTTTCCTGGTCTAAAATGGGTGAATTTCCAATGACCCTCTTTTAATAAATTCGGAACCAAACCCGCCAGAATCACCGAGGATTTACCGCTACCGGATGCCCCGAGAATTGGAATGAAGTTGCGATTTTGGATAGCTCGGTAGAGTTCCTCAATGAAAATGTCTCGCCCGAAAAAATACTCGGCATCTTCCGGTTCAAAACTGAACAATCCCCGGTAGGGACAGGGCAGGTCGTCCGCTTCTTTTGTCCCGTCTGTCGCCGTCGCCGTCGCTTCTTGTCGATAATAATAGTTGTAGTTGTAAATAATCTGATTGGATAAGTCGGGGGTGCGATCGCGTTCCACGACAAACAAAGATTGTTCCCCCAACCGGCTGAACAGAGCCGGAACCAAAACGTCGTGGCGGTCTAAAATGGAGGTGGCTTCTACCAAGGCGCGATCGACTTCTCCGTGTTCCCGCAGTCGCGGATAAAACGCCGCCGAGAGCAAACCCGCCGTTTCGATCGCCACCCGCTGCGTCATCGCCAACACCGCCGGAATTCCCAACTCCCGCCCCAGGCGTTGAGCCAATCCCCCCAACGCCGTTTCCGCTTCCGGCGTGGCACTTTCGCAGGCAGAGAGGAACACGAGGCGCGGCAATCCGGTGACACTTTGGCGGTCTAATTGTTCTAACAGATCGCTGCCGGGAATGGGTCGAACTTGATTTTCCTCCGTCGCCCAATAGAGTGCCGTCTCGCCATTTTTCACCACCTTGCCGTGACAGACGACGTGCAGCAGGGTGTAGGATTTTTGGGTGAGTTGGTTCAACAGTCGGGGTAGGGTCGGCTCTCCGACGCTGCCTTCGGTAAAGGCCAGAACGTCGGTGGGAATGTCCCCCAAAGCGGTTTTGAGGCGGGCGACGGTTTCCTCGACGTCAAATCGCGCCAACCCATATTCTTCTGAATTTTCGGGGCTGGCGACGAGAATTAACGCCTGCAACTCCTCTCTCGTGGCGGGTTGAAAAATACGATCGCTCCGACTCGGAATGTACACCGAAAAGGGACAGCGCTGGGCCAGGGCGATAAAATCCCAGTTGGGGGGCGTACACAGCCAGTGCCAGTACAGTTTTCTCAGGTCGGGATCTTCCACCACCAGCAGCACCCGCAACCCCGCTTCGCTGCTGACGAAGGCTTCCCGGTAGGCGGTTTCGATGTCTCCCCGGAAGAGTGCCCGCCCCAAGAATGTGCCGTACTCCCGATGTTGAATTTGCAAGGAAATCAGGCGGGTGAAGTCGGGTTCGGACAGCTTCAGTTCCCCCTGGTGTTCCCGAGTCAGGTTGTCCGAGCGGGTGTACTCCGCCACCACCGGCCAACTTTCCCCCAACTTGGGGCGAATTGTGATTTTGAAGGTATTCATGTCGCTCACAACCCCTTTGACTGAAAATCCGCGATCGCACCCCATTCGCTCTCGTTATCGAGTCGATTCGTCTATTATAGGCGACGTTACTGTTTCGCGCTTCGTCAAATCCGGTCGGGCATCCCTATGTCCTTCGCCCCCCTCGACCCATCATTTTAAATCGACTCAATTGGCGATCGGATGTTTGAAATTCTGCCGACAAAATGTGATCGTCGGTTTCCGGCTGTTCAAGGCGACCAGGATATCAAATTCCGCATTTTGAAATGCCGGGAACAGCCCACCACTAACCGCAAATGAATCTACTGTTCTCATTACTCCCCATTTCACCCACTATAAAAGCTTCTTAAATTCTTTGATGGTCAATCCAGCATCTTTAACAATTCCGGCTATTGTGTAAGCATTGACAGGATTGGATCGGTTTTACGACGGGGAGCGGGATGCCAAGACTTTGCAGTTTAATTATAGATGAGATGAGCCGATATTTCAAGATAGAGAAGTAATTGGCGATCGCTCCTTCCTTTGCCTCGAATCGCATCCCCGCTTTGGCGATCGCTCAAAAATAACGTA
>JBNGCR010000152.1:0-13377 GCA_050045915.1 Limnospira sp. | reverse complement strand
ATCCGTGCTTTAAAAAGACACGGCTTTCAAGCTCTCGTCCTTTTCTCGTAAAAACTCTCGAATTGCAGAGCCGTATCGGGGTCGTCCGGCCCGCGATCGATGTCCACCAATTTCGGCGGCAAATTCTTCTTGCAGTCGCTGCAATGCAAGCAAGTCGCCTCGGCCGACCAAACCCTCCGTTGAAGTGTCGATTAATTCCGTTATCCGTTCCAAACAGGCGTTCAAACCCGCCGCGAATTTGTAGCGGGTTAACGCGCGATTTCCTCGGAAGGTTCCGTTCGGATATCCGGCGATGCAGCCGTAGCGTTCGACGAGGGATTGTAAGGCTTGGAAGGCCCAGTCGGTGGGTTGGACGTCGGAGAGTTGGGACACCGATGTAATTTGACGTTTCCGGCGTCTGCGGGATTGCACATGAGTCGGCTTTTGAGGCGGGGAACCGTAGCTGCTGCGGAAGTTGCCGACGGTTTTGACATCTTCGATGGTGAGATCTCGTTCGGGTTGCATCTCCCCGGATTCTGACGTGGAATCCAAACAGGCGGGGGGTGGGCAGGAACTGGCGGGTGGTGATTCGGAATGTGTTGGTTGTGACAGAACTGAATTGAGGGCGATCGCGATCGAAGTGAGAGGCAAAATCCTCCACCGGATTTTCATGGGACTCCTTATCAATATTGCACCGTCCCGCATGATAACGGAATTATGGACTTTTGTGAAATGGTTGGATTTTGAGACTCCGAGTTGATGTTTTTTGGCCATCTAATATCATACACGCGATCGCAACTTTCGATCAAGTTAACGGGTGAAAAGCGCGTCCCCACTCCCGTGAACCCATGACACCCACTCAAAATTCTGGTCGCGTCAAAAGAGAACTTTTCGCCCTGTTTCTGATAGAATCGATGATTGTAGCGTTTGAATTGATCGAGGATCAAAACCACTATGGCAACATTAACCGTTTGGAAATTTGACACCGCCGAAGGAGCCAAGCAAGCCCTGGCCAAGTTAGCCGAACTACAAAAACAACGTCTCATTGAAATTAAAGACGCTGCCACCGTGTCTTGGCCCGCAGGCAAGAAAAAACCCAAAACCAAGCAAGCTGTAGATTTGGCAGGCGCCGGAGCTTTAGATGGAGCTTTCTGGGGACTGCTGTTTGGCATTCTCTTTTTCGTGCCAATTTTAGGTGTGGTCGCCGGAGCCGCCGTCGGCGCTTTGACGGGTTCTTTATCGGATTACGGTATCAATGATGATTTTATCAAAGATGTCAAAAGCAAAGTGACGGAAGGAACATCTGCCCTGTTTTTACTCACGGGTAATGTCACCTTAGATAAGGTTCAAGAAGCTTTTGAAGGCGAAACTGCCGAACTGATTCAGTCCAATTTGACCAACGAGCAGGAAGAACAACTACAGGCGAATTTTAGCAGTGAATCATAACTGCTGATCGGATGAATTGACCGGCTTTATCCCTAGCAATTCTGCCCATTTGGATAGAAATGCTAGGGTCAATTTTTGCCATTCTTAAACATCAAAAATTTTCAACCCCAGATTAAATGTCCCAAAGGAGAATGGAGAAACGAGGGATAAAGTTCGCCCACCAGCCACAATTTTTGCAGCCTCACGGCGTGATAACCGAGAAGTATCAAGAAACTAAATATCTGAATTTTTGGATTGGTCACCCATCGAATATAAAAACTATTCAATTTTCGATCGCGGATCAGTTCCAGACTGAAATGAATGGCGGCAATGATAAAACCGATCAATATCAACGGCCCAAATAAATGATAGGCGATCGCTTGGTGTAGATCTCCCCGCATCGCCGCCATGACCGATCGCGTCAAACCCCACCCCGGACAGGGAATCCCCGCATATCGCATCAGGGGACATCCCAAAAAAGGGATGTGAACGCCGAAGTTCAATATCGCACCGCCGATGATGGGAGCGATCGCGATCGCCAACCCTAAACTGCATTGTGTTCGCTGTTCGACTGTCAAAAATTGGCGATGGAATTCAAAACCATTGTCTACCATTTCAACAATTTCTAACTCGGCAATCTATTGGCGATCTTTCAGTAAATCGACCCCAAAACAAGTCAGGTAGAGTACCGTCGCCGCACACTGCTGAAACAGAACCAATTCAACCGTTTTGAGAAAGAAATTAATCTCGGACTGAGAATAAACCGCCATCGATCCCCCTGCCAAGATGGCAATCAAAAACCAAAACAGAATTTTTCGGTATTTTAATTTCAGCATTTCTCTCAATAACCCATGTTTAAATTTCTCGAATTTAACCGAAAGCTAAGTAGCCATAGAAAATCAGAGTTCCGATCCCGGGAAACAGCCACAGCAGCAGCAACCAAGGAGATTTTTCCAATTTTCGACAAATTCTGATCCAAGCCTTGATCAGCCAAATGATCGCGATGATATTAATGCAGGGAATAAACATTAAAATCGTCCACAAAATGGGATTTTCTTCATCCCCCGCCACGAAATTAATGTAAGTCCCTAAAATGGGAATCCAGGCGAACCAAGCATTTTCGACTCCACACTTTTGATAGATTTTCCACGTTAGAAACGCAAAAACTAAGTATCCGATCAAATATCCTGTACTCGTCGCGGCATTAATTTCAGGTTGTTGGTAGGAAAAATCGGGTGGGGGTGCTGTATCTTGTGCGATTAAAATCGGCAATAGTGAAATAACCGAATGAGCCAATGGAAAGAGACTGATTTCTAACATTGTTTCCGAAAAAATTGTAAGTTGATTGTAAATTTCCATTCAGGTTTTTTGAATTTCTAGCTTAACTTTTCTCAAAAAAACCTGAAGGTGACAGGACAGATTCTAAGACCTATTCTCTACCCATCCCAACAAAGTTTTGTTTTTTTTAATAAGTTCCCAAATCTGGGTTCAAGTGCAGGGTATATGGAGCGATCGCTACCTGAGTATTTTCACTTAAAACCCGATAATTTATATCAGATTGATGGATTAGATTGTTGAAGTTACCGCAGGTATCGCGCTCGTCTGTTTACAGTTTCCTGGGAGGGACAAACCTTGAAACCCTTATATCCAGGTGATTTCATTACCCCATTCCCCATTCCCCATTCCCCATTACCTGCGCGCAGCGCTATACCCAAATCACAACAAATGCCACTCATTGACGATCCCGCCGACATGAGGCTATCAATAATTGGTGATCACTAATTCATCAATTTGACCCCGTTTTTTGCCATTGCTGTTGATGGCGCGATTGGCGGAGACGCGATGAATCTTGAAGGGTTGATATAATTCCTCAAAAAAGTCGTCTGTCGGATCTTCATTTTTGGGATCGGAATTGCTCAACATCATTTTGACATCATGGGTGGCGTCCAAGTGGCGAAAAAATTGAGCCAGTCGAGTCTGTTGGCGATCGCAAAATGTAAATGTTGAATAAGACGTAAAATTAGCCGTCTTGCTGAGGGGACGATAGGGGGGATCGAAATAAATCAACGTTCCCGGTTTGATGGCTGGTTCGCACAATTCAAAATCCCCCACTGCGATCTCGGCAATTTGGAGCAATTCCGACACGGATCGCAAATTGTCTGCATCCAATATTTTAGGATTTTTATAGCTGCCGGGAGGAACGTTAAATTCCCCTTTGCTGTTGAGGCGAAACAGGCCATTAAAACAGGTGCGATTCAAAAAAATTAACAGAGCAGCTCTGGAAACCCAATGGCTATCATATTGCCGATCGCTGATTTCTTGCTTCTGTAAATTGTAGCGATCGCGCAGTTTAAAATAAAAATATTTTCGCTCAGTTAACGGACATTGATGGTAATCCCTGGCAAGATTGCCAACTTCCTCGATCAACCCTTCTACATCTTTTTGGATGACCTGATAAACTCGAATCAACTCCGGGTTGATATCATAAATTGATGCCGAGGCGATTTGATATTTCTGGGCAACCTCAAAAAAGACAGCTCCACCGCCGATAAAGGGTTCGATATAGTGTTGAATTTGACCCTGCTTTAATTCGAGGGGATATAAATTTTCAAACTGTGAAAGCAGTTGGGATTTGCCCCCCGCCCACTTCAAAAAGGGTTTGGCGGTTTTTTGGGGACTCTTTGTCATTCTCAAGGAAAGTTTTTCACGAATCAACACTACCGTCCATCCTATCGGATTAAGCCTCAAAATGTCAAGCCCATTCCGAACCCTCCCCGGGTGGAGGGGAGGGAGATTTTTTTTTAACCCTTGACTATCGCCTCACCCCGACGGTAAATTTCTCGGGCATAGTCCGTCCACATTCCCTGTCCCCAGTAGCGAAAACAACTCGTTTGCAACAGTAAATTATACAGCAATGCTTCCTGATAATCCTGCCGCCGCGTCACGGTCGGATCTTCAGCAACTAGGGGGTCATATTTGCGGTGAAAATCGGCGCTGAGTTGGTTCATCGGTTCCAACACATTTTCATATCCTTTCACCCAACTCAAATTGTTCGTCCAGGATGCCCCATCCATGTTGAATTGGGGGTCAGTTTCCCGCAATTGCGCGATCGCATTTTCGACGGCTTCCGGCGTGGCGCGATCGACTTTTTCCCAGACCCGATGTTGGTGAACTGCCTGACAGGTGGGATAATCCTCCGGCCGCACCCCCGCCGCTTCCAACAATTCCAAATACTCCGTTCCGTTGAGTCCCACGACCCCCGTCGAACCCCGGCCATTGTCCTTAATATCAGACCACACCGGTTTAAAATCCCGGGGATATTCATTCATCATCACGCCGCCATTTTCCCCATCGGCAATTTGGGTCACGCAACCGGGAACTTTGCAACTTCCCACCTGCTGACGTCCCCGACTTTTCGCCTCGTGGTAGGGCTGCATTTGCGCCACCAATTTCGTGTCCGAACCTTGGGTTTTAATTAACGCCGTGATGCCAATTTCTTCGCCGTGGGAATTTCGCGCTACCAGACGATTGGGGATATATTTATCATCGTGGTGGAGGGGGGAACCGTCTAAACGCTCGACGGAATGTTCCTGAACCATCAGCCAGCGATAACCGCACTCCCGCAGGGCTTTGATGTATTCAAACAAACTGTCGGGATGGTTGGGAAGGTGCATTTCCGGGGGAGAAAAACCCTTCACCCGTCCCAGGGCATCGAAGCCAAAAATAGAGGCAAAATGATGTTGCCAAGCCCGGATGTGCAACTTAATATCGGGGATGGGAGTCGAGGGGATAACAGCGTGACTCCACATCGTCCCCAACCATTCCACATGGGGCCAATATTTTGGGTCGCAAGCGATCCGTTTCAGGGCATCGAGAACGTCATTTCGCCCCATCTGTCGCAGCCCCCACAACAAGTTGCCGGAATAGTCCAACATGATGCGCGGATTGTCGCCATTGTCCACCAATTCGGGGATAAATTCCCCCATGCGTTTGTAACACCAAGCGAAGGGTTCGGCGTTATGATTGTCGCCTTCGTTGGGGTGTTCAAACATATATTGAAGATTGCTGATGAGCTCCCCATTTGCCCCCGCCGGAACGGTGGGTTGGTGCAGATGGAGGGCGCAGGCAAATCCGGCGGTAATTTGGTCTGGATTGAGGTTGTTGACGGGTTGGAAAATGCGATCGCCGTGATTGACAGCGGATGCAATTTCCGCCTCCCAACCGCAAATATTGGGCAAACCCGAGCGGATTTCTTCCAAAGTCGGCAGATTAGAAGGAGATGCGGTCGCGGTCATAATTTTTATCCTCATCGAGCCAACTGGTTGTTCACATGATACCCTAGTTGGGTTGAAAGTTTTTGACTCGTCCGTTCAAATCCACTGCCCCAAATGACCGAACCCTTTCTCTACTCCTATCCAACCTTAATTTCCGGAACTCTCATCCGCCGCTACAAGCGATTCATGGCGGATATCGAACTCGCCTCCGGGGAAGTGGTGGTCGCCCACTGTCCCAACACCGGTCCGATGACGGGGGTTTGCATTCCCGGAAGCCCGGTTTGGGTGTCGAAAAGTGACAATCCCAAGCGAAAATTAGCTTATACCTGGGAACTGATTCAACTGCAAGATAACGAACCAACTTGGGTGGGAGTCAACACCAGTTTGCCAAATAAAATTGTGGGACTCGCCCTCCAACAGCGTCTTTTTCCCGAGTTAGGAGAGTATGGCAAAATTCGGCGGGAAGTTCCCTACGGTCTAGGGGGAAAAAGTCGGGTCGATTTTGTTTTGGAAGGGGGCGAAAAACCAATTTATCTTGAAGTTAAAAATACGACTTGGGCGCAGGAAAATTTGGCGCTATTTCCCGATACTGTAACGGAACGGGGACAGAAACATTTGACCGAGTTAATGGGGATTGTTGCGGCTGGTTCTCGGGCGGTGATGCTGTATTTTATCAATCGGGGAGATTGTGTTAAATTTGCCTCCGGAGATGAGGCCGATCCGGTTTATGGGAACCTGTTGCGGGAGGCGATCTTGAAGGGTGTGGAGGTGCTCCCCTGTCGCTTTGATGTGAGTCCGGAAGGGGTGAAATATTTGGGTTTGGCGGCGTTTTAAAATTTGACCGCACGGCCGGCAGAAATTGAAAAGGGCGAATGGCATTCGCCCCGACAGTAAAATCGCTACGTTCCGATTAAGGTGCGATATCCAGCGCCCGTTTTCCCCCCCAATTTCCGATAATGCGATCGTCAAATGCATCGGCGGTTTCTAAAACGGACAATACGGAAGATTCCAACTCCCCCGGGTCGCAGGTTGAGCCGACGATGGTATGGCTAAAACAAATGTCGTCGTTTTCGTCCAAAGAAAAAGCCCCGAAGAGAATTTGAGAATTTTTAGTTAATAGAAATTGCATCAATTCCGGGGTGATTTCAGCCCCTTGGACGACGTGCGATCGCGTCTCGATCGCGGCATCCTGTTGCCAGGGGTGAATCCGCACTTCCACCCAAGCCGATCCCATGAACAAACCGAACCCGGGATCGTCGAGTTTTTCCCAAGGATGTTTCTCGAACATCTCTTCCATCCAGATGGCGACTTGTTCGTAACATTCCCGCTGAACTTGAGTCTTAAATTCCATTATATTTCCCCTTTTTAAACAGTCCAATGGCGGTAGGGATACCTGATTAAATTGACGTTATAATATCTCGAATCGTGGGAAACTTCTTCCCCGATCCACTCCGGCAGGTCGAAGATTTGCCCTTCGTCGAGCAACTCAATTTCCGCCACAATTAAACCTTCATTATCCCCAAAAAACTCGTCGATTTCCCAAATTAAATCCCCCGCAGGAATTTGATAGCGCTTTTTTTCGATCAGGGGCGGATCGCACAGCGTCGCCAACATTTCTTGGGCATCTTCGACGGGGATCGGATATTCAAACTCCGATCGCCGATACCCCACCGTGGTTCCTTTGATCGTCAGATACCCGCGATCGCCCACCACCCGGACGCGCACCGTTTTTCCGGGGGTGCTGGCAATGTAACCCTGACGGTAAACGATACCCGTCGCCTGCGATCGCCACCCATCCCCCCGCACCAAAAATTTTCGCTCGATCTCGATAGCCATATTTTATTGATTTTTAAACATTTGCCCCCCATTCTATCCCCTCATCCGCCGGAAAATTGACCGAAAATGGATCGCCACCCTCCCCAGACTCAACGTCACCCATTCCGCAACCTGAGAAGCGACATGAGAAATCTGCAAGGACTCGACATTTTTTCCTATGGTTTCGGCAATTTTAATTGCCGGTTCCAGATCCGTTTCGGGAAGGATAATGGCAAATTATTCTCCCCCATATCGAGCGAAAAAATCCGTCGCCCGTTTCACCGAAGCGGAAGGTTTCCGCCTCCGGGTCGAATTCGATCAGCCCGTCCGTGGGACTCAGCCACAGGTTGCCCCCGTCGTCTTCTAAAATACCGAAACAGGGCGGGAATCATCCGGCGATCGCGACCCCCATTAAAAAACTTGAAAAAATGGTTGTCATAGATGGTTGCTTTCGGAAATTGATCCCATTTTTTTGGGCTTGTATATATGCTATCATTTTCCTTTCATCTGTTCAACCGGCTTCACCTCCGCTGGACGGATCGAAATTCCCGCGATCGCCCTCCGGCTTGACCGGAGAATTGTCCGCCGAGGGATTGCAAATCGGAGCGTCTGCCGTGGCCGGCGAACTCGTTCGGGAATCCGGCATCAATGGCAGCCACCTCGCTCAATCGGCCGCGATCGACAATCACTCGCGAATCGAGTCCGGCCACAGGCGGATATCAGATCAAAATACCGCATCATTCGATACCAAATCGTGGTAGACTTTCATCAAAACCAATTTAGGTATACTTTATGCCGTTTACGATCGATTCTGCTCGTGGCATTTTCCCCGAAACCCTAGCTGCTGATGTCGTTCCAGCAACGATCGCCCGCTTCAATCAACTGAATGCGGAAGACCAACTGGCTCTGATCTGGTTCGCCTATCTGGAAATGGGCAAAAGTATCACCATCGCCGCTCCCGGTGCAGCCAATATGCAGTTTGCCGAAAACACCCTCAACGAAATTCGGCAGATGAGTCCCCTGCAACAAACCCAGGTTATGTGCGATATCGCCAACCGCACCGATACCCCGATTTGTCGCGCCTATGGCAGTTGGTCTGCTAACATCAAGCTGGGATTTTGGTATCAACTCGGACAGTGGATGGATGAGGGCGCTGTGGCACCCATTCCCGAAGGCTATCAGCTTTCTGCCAATGCCAACGCCGTCCTCGCCACCACTCAGGGACTCGAACCCGGTCAGCAAATTACCGTTTTGCGGAATTGCGTCGTTGACATGGGTTTTGATGTCAGTAAATTGGGCAGTTATAAGCGCGTTGCGGAACCCGTCGCACCTCCCAAAGAGATGTCCGAACGGACTAAAGTCTCAATTGAAGGCGTGACCAATTCCACCGTGCTGGAATATATGAACAATTTAAATGCCAACGATTTTGACGCGCTGATCGATCTATTTGTCTCCGACGGAGCCCTACAGCCTCCTTTCCAAAAACCGATTGTCGGGAAGGATAATGTACTGCGTTTCTTCAAAGAAGAATGTCAGAACCTGAAGTTAATCCCAGAACGCGGTGTTGAGGAACCCACGGAAGATGGTTACACTCAGGTTAAAGTCACGGGCAAGGTGCAAACCCCTTGGTTCGGAGGAAATGTCGGCATGAATATTGCTTGGCGCTTCTTGATCAATCCGGAAAATAAAATTTTCTTCGTAGCGATTGATTTATTGGCTTCACCCAAAGAACTGCTCAATTTGGTTCGTTAAAACGGGTGTTGTCTGACTCAAATAAGGACAGGTGAGCGTTTGTTTAAAACAACGCTCCCTGTTTTCTGGTGGTTATCGTGTTTCGTCCCCGGATACCGATGGAAATTCTCAAAAGCTCCACAAAGGAAAGGGCTTGGAGGCGTATCTGGGCAAAAGTTCCCAGTGCGCGGTGAGAATGCCACCTTCTACAGGATACGGGTAGCGGGCTAACGCCGACCGACCGGGACACCCCCACCCCGCGTTAGGTGTTGAAGCATTCATTCTGTAAATATCTGAGCGCGTCCCCCCCCTATACTAACTATCAGCTTGGATGACGATTGGTGAGTGATATTAATTGGTCTGAAGCCGAAAAAAAATCGGCAGGTGAAGCTTTTCAGAAAGCTTACGATCGCGAAATCAAAACCCTCCTGGAGGAAGTCCGAAACAAAGCAGTTGCAATTACTGATATTGATGACATTTGGAAACTACACGATTTCTTGAGTGCCAAAAGACACGAAATTGACGGCAAATATGACTACCGATACTCAGTTCTGATCTTTGTCTTTGCCCAACTGATCAAAGAGGAATGGCTGAGTTTGGAGGAATTGCAGGGTCTTGAAAAAGACAAACGGGCTAAAATCGCCGCTCTGGCTCGGATGTAGCCGGGAGAGGTTTGGCAATGCGCGAAGCCTGTATAGCACTGAGCGCAGTTGACACTCTCCGTCCCTTTAGGGCGGGGAGTGTCAAGGTTGAGACTTGAGAAACGCCTCCACCTCGGTGGCGGTGGGTTGGGCCGCGATCGCCCCCGGTTTCGTCGCCGTCAGGGCCCCGACAGCGCTGGCGTAGGCGATGATTTCCCGAGCCGTTTCCGGGTCCCGCAGGCCAGCCAGACCCCGCTGTAAAACCTGGTGGACGAACCCCGCCACAAAACCATCCCCCGCCCCCGTGGTATCCTGTACCGCCACCGGGAAGGCCGGAAACGCCCCCTCGCCGTCGGACAGACAGTAGGCGCAACCGCGATCGCCCCGAGTGATCAGCACCCCCTCCACGGAGTCCAGGCGGTAGTTAATCGTGCCGGGATCGGTGGTATCAAACAGCCACTCGCTTTCCTCCTCGGACAATTTCACGAAATCCACCTGTTTGAGCAAATCCATCACCAACCGTTTCGCCGCCTCCGGATCAGGCCAGAACACGGGCCGCCAGTTGATATCGACCAAAATTTTCAGGTTGTGGCGATCGGCCAGTTTCAGAGCGCGGGCGATCGCGGCCCGGGTTTCCGGATAGGCCAACCCCAGAGTTCCCAACACCAAAAAGTCGGCGTCAAGAAACAATGACTCGGGAATCCAGTCCGCCTGCAGGCGCGTGTCGGCGAATGCCGTCGTGTCGAGGGTTCCGAAGCCGACAAATTCCCGCTCTCCGGCCGGCGATCGGAGCACGAAAACCCGCCGGGTGGGGGCGGTGGGGTGGCGCTGGACACCGGTGCTGTCCACCCCCGCATCCCGGAGAAATCCCACCAAGCGATCGCCCCCCTCGTCAAAACCGATCGCCCCGACAAATGCGGATGAAGTCCCCAACTTCACCAACCCGCAGGCCACGTTCGCCGGTGCACCTCCGGGGTAAGCCGTCCACGATTCCACCGCCTCCCAGGACTGATGCAATCCGTCGGCCAGACAATCGAACAAAATTTCACCGAGGCAAAGAACGCGAGAATGATTCATCTTGACTGTAAAAAATAGAGTTCAATCAGGTGCAGCTCCCGGGGAGCGGCGGGCAAAAGACCGAAAAAATCCTGCAGTCCTGTTCCTAATTCTTAAAATTCCCCCGCCCCGACGTTACAAATGGTTCAAAGTTCCATCTCCCCAACTCACCGGTCTAACACGTTATATAACGTTTTTGGTCAAGATCCATTTAGAATTATAAGTAGGTAAATATGCAGAGATAGGATACCGTCATGTCCCATGGTAAGTCTAAGCTCCCGGTTTCCCTCTCCGAGCGAGAGCTGCAGGTGGTCGAACTCGTCGCGATCGGACTGACAAACCAGGAAATTGCGGAACGGCTGGAAATCAGCAAACGCACCGTGGACAACCACATCAGCAACATCCTGACCAAAACCGCGACGGACAACCGGGTAGAGTTAGTCCGCTGGGCCCTGCAATGGGGCAAAGTCTGCATCGACAGCATCAACTGCTGTCTGTTGCCGGACTCCCCCTCGTCCGAAAGTGCGGAACATCCTGTATCCTCGGTTGAGTAGGAAAAACAGACCTCACTCAGCACCATGTCCATCACCAGTCCATATCCCCGCCGTCACCTCCGCTGCCCTCGACTGCCCTTAGCCATCTATCGGGAAGTCGCGGCCCACCTCCGCCAGGTGAAGGGTGTACAGACGGGTTTGATTCCCGTGCCTGCCCTTCGGGACGATTCGGAATTATCACCATTCGACTACACCCAAAGTCAAGTCGCCGGTTTGTGGATCGAGTCTTCAGAGGCGACAGACCCGGAAATCGACCGGCAAATCGAAGAAATTCTCGCCTATTACGGCGATCGCCACGGATCTTGGGAAATTGATAATTGACAATTGACAATTGATAACGCCCCATTCTCTATTGAGGGGGGTGTGTCGTATTCTATTGAACAGACGCGATCGCGAACTTAAGGAGGACATGGACTCAATTCAAGCGTTACGGGGAACCCGCGACATCCTGCCGGAGGAGGTGGGATACTGGCAGCGGGTAGCATCGGTAGCCGAAGCCGTCTTGTCCCGGGCCAACTATCAGGAAATTCGGACGCCCATCTTTGAGCAGACCGCCTTATTTGAACGCGGCATCGGAGAAGCCACGGATGTCGTCGGCAAGGAAATGTACACCTTCACCGATCGCGGCGATCGCTCCCTCACCCTGCGTCCCGAGGGAACCGCCGGGGTGGTGCGGGCCTACATCGAACGGAAATTGCACGCCGCCGGGGGGGTGCAGCGGCTCTGGTATTTCGGGCCGATGTTCCGCTACGAACGCCCCCAGGCCGGACGGCAGCGGCAGTTTCACCAGATCGGCGTCGAGGTGCTCGGCAGCGACGATCCCCGGGCCGATGTGGAAGTCATCGCGGCGGCGACGGAAATCCTGCAAACGTTGGGATTGCAAAATCTGCATCTGGATCTCAACTCCGTCGGCGATCCCGACGATCGCCAGCGTTACCGTCAGGCGTTGGTGGACTATCTGACTCCCTATCAAGACGAACTCGACCCCGACTCCCGCGATCGCCTCACCCGCAACCCGATGCGGATTCTCGACAGCAAGGATAAGCGGACCCAGGAGATCACGGAAAACGCCCCCAGCATTTTGGACCATCTGGGCGATCGGTCCCGGACCCACTTCGATCGCGTCCAATACCTATTGACGGAATTGGGAATTTCCTACACCCTCAACCCCCGATTGGTGCGCGGTCTGGACTACTACACCCACACCGCCTTTGAAATCATCTCCGACGACCTCGGCGCCCAGGCGACGGTGTGCGGTGGCGGACGCTACGACGGTTTGGTGCAGGAACTCGGCGGCCCCCAAGTCCCGGCGGTCGGTTGGGCGATCGGTCTGGAACGGCTGATCATCCTGTTGCAGCAACTCCACGAGCCCCCCAATCTCGCCCCGGAATTTTATCTGGTGTCCCGGGGAGAAAAGGCCGAAAGTCAATCTCTGGTTTTAGCTCAAAAGCTGCGTGGCGCGGGATTTCGCGTGGAACTGGATTTGAGCGGCAGCGCCTTCGGGAAGCAGTTCAAACGGGCCGATCGCAGCGGCGCGGCGGCTTGTCTGGTCCTCGGAGATGCGGAGGCCGAGTCGGGGACCGTCAACCTGAAATGGCTGAAAACCGGGGAACAGAGCGCGATCGCTCAATCCGAGCTGCTGGATAAACTCGCCGACTTGCGGCGGCAGGTGGAGGCGGCGCGATCGGTTTCGGGGGAAAAGGCGTAGGTGTAGCCCCCACTCACCACCGCTTTAAAGATCGGCCAAATGTCCTCAAAATCTCCGCCCAGAATTGGGAGAGGGGTCGGGGGAGAGGGCGAGAGTGTCAAGCCCCCCTAACCCCCCAAAATTGGGGGAAACCGGAGAACTGGCTCCCCTCCCCCAGAATTGGGAGAGGGGCTGGGGGAGAGGGCGAGAGTGTC
>JBNGCR010000151.1:0-13560 GCA_050045915.1 Limnospira sp. | reverse complement strand
CCGCGCGCAGCGCTATAATCGTCGCTCATTGGGGTTTCCGGAGTTGGCGATCGGCGACTTTTCACTTTTCATATCATGTCCGATAAAACCATTAGAATTCCCGGTTTTCCTTGTCCCTCCTGAAACCGCTTCAAACTTTTGCCTATTGCCTCTTGCCTCTTGCCTTTTCTCGACAGATTGTGTAAGTATCCAAACAGACTTGATATCAATCCAATTTCAGGTTTTGAATTTGGTCTTCGGGGACTCCCAATCCCCGCAATAAAGTGTAGGTCATGATTTGGTGTCCGGCGATGTTGGGGTGGATGCCGTCCCGGGTCAAAATATTTTGCGATCGCCCTCCGTAGCGTTGATAGGTCATGATGATGTGGCGGAAGGGGGTGTGGAGGTCGATAAATTGCACCCGATTTCGGGCGGCGACATCCCGCATGGCGGCGATGTATTCAACCATGCGAATATTTTCCCGGCTGTTGAGATCTTCGTAGACGATGGTGGGGGAGAGCAACAGGACTTCGATCTGTCGAGCCCGAGCCGCCTTCACCATCGCGGTCAATTTTTGACGATAAACCTCCAAGGGCGGTTCGCTGTCCGTCGCCGAGGGGGATTGAAAACTCTGCATGACATCATTGATACCCACGTTAATAATCACCAAATCCGGTTTTTGTGAGAGGACATCTCGATTGAATCGAGCGTCGAGATCCGCTGATTTATTACCCGAAATTCCGGCATCGATTACGTCGATGGATTGGGCAGGATAGAGGGCGTTCAAATAGCGTCTGAGGAGCCAAATATAGCCGCCGTACTGTCCGCCCGCCTGGGTGATACTATCTCCCAAAACGACAATTTTTTGGGTGTCGGCGAGGGGGGTCTGCTGCGGTGGAGAATTCGACGGTTCGGGGGGGGGAGTCGCGGCCGAGCCGCCCACCGCGATCGCGCCCGCGACGAGGAGGGGGAGCCAATAATATCGTTTCATCGGAGTGAGTAATGGGGGGAAAGTAATAGACAGCTTACCCATTGCGATCGAAGCACAAAACTAGCCCAGATCCTACACCAAATGGGTTCAGGTGCGGCGAAATTGAGAGTGCGATCGTCCCGAAGTGGGGGATGTTTCCGCACTCGGATGCTCCCCAACGACGGTCTGGTTGCGACCCCGATCTTTGGCCGCATACAGGGCGCGATCGGCGACGGCCATCAAATCATCCGCAGATAATTCCGGCCCGGGAATCTCGCAGGCGATCCCCAAGCTGACGGTGACGTAGCGGCTGTTGTCGGATTCGGGGTGGGGGATGTGCAGGCTTTCCACCCCCAGGCGGATGCGTTCCGCCACCTGTTTTGCCCCCGCCACCGGCGTGTTGGGGAGGATGATGGCAAATTCTTCGCCCCCGTAGCGGGCGACCAAATCCACGGAGCGCGGCAGGGCGGTAGCGATGGCGGTAGCGACGGTTTTCAAGCAATCATCCCCGGCCTGGTGGCCGAAGGTGTCGTTGTAAAGTTTGAAGTGATCGACATCGCAAAAAATCACGGAAAGGAATTGCCGGTCCCGGATCGATCGCTGCCAACTGTACTCCAAATATTCGTTAAAACGGCGGCGGTTAGCCACTTGGGTCAGGTCGTCGTAAAGGGCGAGGCGCTGCAACTCGTCATTGGCTTTTTTGAGTGCGGTTTGGGAGCGTTGCAGGACATCTTCGGCCCGTTTTCGATCGGTGATGTCGGACTGGACGCCGATGAAGTGGGTCAGCTCGCCCCGCTCATTTTTGACCGGAGAAATAAAGACTTCGTTCCAAAATAGCGTGCCGTCCCGGCGATAATTTCGCAAGGTGACGCGACATTCCTCTCCCCGGGCGATCGCCTCCCGGACGGCTTCGAGGGCGGGTTGGTCGCGATCGCTCCCCTGCAAAAAGCGGCAATTGCGACCCAAGATTTCCGCTTCCGAATAGCCGGTGATCCGTTCAAAGGCGGGATTGATGTAGATGATCGGATTGTCGGGGAGATTGGGGTCGGTGATGACAATACCATTTTGGGTGGCGGCGATCGCTTTTTCGAGTAGTTGCCGGCGATCGTCGGCAACTTGGCGATCGCGCAAATACATCTGACTCAACTGAATTTGTTTCTGAAGGGATTCATTCTGTTCCTGAAGTTGCTTCTGGAGTTCGTGAATTCGCAGTTGGGTGTTGACCCGAATCAGCACTTCTTCCATGTGAAATGGCTTGGTGATGTAGTCCACCCCCCCCACTTCAAAACCCGCCATGATCGAATCGATATCATTGAGGGCGCTCAAAAAAATGATCGGGATGTTACCAATTTTTTCCTCCGATTTGAAATGGCGGCACAGTTGATAACCGTCCATCCCCGGCATTCTCACGTCGAGCAGGATCAAATCCGGTAACTTCGCCCGCACCGAATGCAGCGCCATATCTCCGTTGAGAGACTGTCTGACGTGATATCCCGCTTGGCGCAGCAGGGATGACAAAAGGTGCAGGTTCTCCGCCTGATCGTCAACAATTAAAATCTCGGCTTTGGATGTCGCTTGTGGAATGCTATTCATTCTGTTTCCCGAGTGGAACCGGTCGGCGAATCGCAATCTGAGTCCTCCCGCCGACAATTTATGTCCCCCAATCCAACTTCGCCCACAATTCTTCCTTAATTCGATTCAGAATCGACGTTTCATCCAACGAGAGGAGAATCCGCCTCACCACCGCTTTCGGACTGTCTTCCCCCCAGGAGGCGCCGTTGGCGAGGTAGGTTTTTGTCACCTGGCCGATGCCGTAGGAGGACACCCCAGCAACGGATGCCTGGGCGATCGCGACGGACAGGTAGGGGGCGAGGGTGGCTCCGGCCGTGGCCGGGGCGGCGGCTCCCAAGACGCCCTTGAGGGAACTCAGGCCTAAGTGGGCGACCAGTTCGCCGGCGCCGATTCCCCCCATGCCCAGGGCGATTTTTTGGAGCAGCGCCAGGGCGCCCCGTTGGGTCATGGGAATCCCGTAGAGTCGGGAGAGGGTCAGGATTTGGGTGACATCGATCGCGGCCCCGGTGAGTAGGTCGATCGCCGTCAGGGGATTGAGGGCGACGGCGAGGGCTTTGGCCATCACGCCGTTCCAGATCACCCGCTCGGCGCGTTCGTTGCGAATCTCCATTTTGCGCCGCACCACCTGCTCGTTGACATCCCCGGCGTAGAGCATCGTGTTGAGGGCGACGAGGGATTTGCCCTCCCGATCCAAAATGTCGAGAATTTTCAACTTCAGGTCTTCAATTTGGGGGGCACCCCGGCTCAGTTGGGTGTGAAAACTCCCGTCTGGGCGGCGAACGGCCCGGGCTTCCAATGGGGAGGCGGCGACCATCACGATTTCGTCGGGGGAGAGCAATTCCCGCACCCGCTCGTCCCTAATTTTTTCATAAATTGCCCGCCGGTCGGCTTCCGGGTAGCGATCGATTTTGTTGAACACCAGCAGCATCGGCTTTCCGGCCTCCCGCAACTGGGAGAGGGCCTCGTATTCGACCTGGGTGATGTCCCCGGATATGGCGAACAGCAACAGATCGGCTCCCCGGGCGACCCGGCGGGCCATTTCTTCCCGGGTCTGGCCGTCTACCTCGTCGATGCCGGGGGTGTCGATCAGTTCGACTTGAGAAATCCGGTAGGCGATCGGTACTGCGGCCGTTTCGTCCGCCTCTAGGGGGAAGTCCGAGTCCACCTGCCAGGACTCGGCCTCGGTGCTGCGGGTGATGCCGTGGGTGGGCCCGGTGGCGAATATGTCACGCCCCAACAGAGCGTTGAGGATGGAAGACTTCCCTCGCCCCACCATCCCGAATACTGCAATTTGGATGGTGGTTCGTTCCAGCTTGTCCATCATCCCTTCCAAGCCACCGATCTCCGATTCGAGGCCGGCTCGTTCTTCGGGCGTCAAGTCCAGGTGTCCCACCAGATCCCGCAACACGTCGCGGGCATGGTGGAAGTTCAACTCGGCTTCGATGTCGGCAAAGCTTGAAATTGTCTTGTCCAGCTCTTTATCCAGACTCATAGTTTTGACCGAAAATTGACAGTCTCACCGTTAACCCCGTGGGTCTGACGGGGTAATCTTTGTTCACTTCTGCGACGAAAACACCCCGCTTGTGTTTTACCCCCTTGAGGATCGTAACAAACTGACCGAAGCCTGCATCGAGGCATTGACTAATTCCCGCGAAGACAGCGACGGGGATTCCCCAAACCTAAGCTCAGGTTTCGGCAGTTCTGGTGGTCTGGAAGCCCGAGTTTTTAGTGTGTTTGTGTTTGAGCCGACGTCGCGGCTATTTCAGCTTGCGGTGCGGGCGATTCAGTCGCAGAACTGGCTGCAACATTTGAGAGGGGAGGGGGCCTGTTGAAGAAGCGGGTTCTCTTTGGGGGCTTGAGTCTATGTTTTGTACGGGCAAATTTCGAGCGGGGTGCGTCCGCCGGGATGAGGTACTCTGAGTGCGGCGAACAGGCCTTGAGGGAGACACTCCGGGAGCGATACCGATCTCGACCGGCGGCTTAGGCTTTCGTTCCAACTGGTCGGAGTCCGGTGGTTCCGGTTGCCGATTGAGTTTTCGCGGATATGGGCCGGTGAGGTTGAACATCCCGGAGGAGACATTAATAAAAAAGGATGCTCTTTTTTTTATTTTAGCAGATGTTGAAACAAAAATTGCCCGATCGCGATATCTGCGATCGGGTATTGACCCAAATCGGAAACAGGGAGTCGGTTGCCTGCGGGCGGGCTTTGCCCTACCGACAAAACCTGCCCGCGTCGTCTTTTGAAACCGTCAAAATACTGAAGATTGTTATTGAATTAAGAGTCCTGGAAACCTCCGCGTTTCTTATTTTCTCGGGGTCTTGCTTTGTTGACGCGAATGCGACGTCCCATCAATTCGGCTCCGTCGAGCGCTTCGATGGCTTGGGTTTCGTCTTCTTCGTTCACCATTTCCACAAAGCCAAAGCCCCGGGATTTCCCGGTCTCGCGGTCTGTGGGGATCATTGATCGCTTGACCGTCCCATATTTGGAAAAAGCGTCGCTCAATTCATCTGGGGTAACATCGTAAGACAAGTTACCGACGTATATCGACATGGAATGACTCCAACATTAACACGCTTGACAGAACTCAGTTTCGGAGCAATACCTGCCGATACAGAAATGGACAGGAGTTGTGAACAATTCTGTAGCCGATCGCGAAGTACCCAGCCGAACCTGACTCACGCCACTCATTTTACCACAACATTCTAGGGGCGGAACAATTATTTTGAGGCTCCCGCGATCGGCTTTTCTTCCCCCTGGGCTTCGGCTTGCCTAGCGGATAAAGGAAAGGTCAACGCTGCCGAAGTTTGTGGTCAGACCAACGTTCAAGTTTTCGAGGACCTTGACGAGCCACTGTAGTCCCTCCTGGGAGGATGATTCGTAATGGTTGAACAGGACGGCAAACCGATTTTCTAGGTGAGGTTTGACTTTGCGACACAGCAACACGATTTTGAGGAGCAAGCCGACAACAATGGTGGGGCCGATGTTGGCGATCAGGTCGATAAAGACGAAATGATTGGGTTTCTGGGGACTTTCAACCACTAAAAAGTTCAAGAGCTGGGAGCAAGTTCTCAGCATCAGAAACTCGCTGAAGGGTTCGTCGTCGCTGTGGGGGATGGTGTTTTGTAACTGCTTATACAGTTTTTCGTTGAATTGGCGATTCAGGTAGCCGGACTCGAAGGAGTTGTGTATCAAATATTCGTAAAAATCTGACTTAAAAGACCGGAAAGTTTGGTGGGGACTCACCTGGGAGATAAACCCCCGGGCTAGATCTCGATAGGTGTGGCCCCCTTCCACTTTGCCGACAAATTGCTTGAGGGCAAAAAACAGTTCCCGATTGTTCAGGAGCGTCGGATTGGCGAGCGGGATTTTCATTTTCTTGGCGACTTCGGGTTGGGTGCGGGCGAGGGCGATCCGCCGCATCTGGTGGAGGGCGTACTGAGACAGTTCGAGTTCAAATTTCCGCTGCTTCTGCGCCTGGATTTGCCGGATCATTTGTTGATGTTCATAGGGGCTATCCTCACTGAGCAGGCAGTATCGGTACAGGTAGGGATAGCGGGGAATTAAGGATCTCAGGGGTTCGGACTGGATGAGGGGGCGGCTCGGTTGGGGGGGCTGACACAAAACCTCTGCGAAGCGTTTCAGGGTGTGGTACTGCTCACTTTCTAAGAAATTCCGGATCAGGAATGACAACCGCTGCATACGTCGGGACTGTCGGTACAGAGGTTGGGGGGAGGCTGGGGACACTTCGTCGAACAGGCTGACGAGGCGGTGGATGGCTTGCCGTCGGTTGGGATTGGTGTGCCATCGGTTGATTAGGATGTAGCAACAGCGGTTCAGGATAAAATTGAACTCCTCTTCGATGTGGGGGGAGCGGAGCAATTTTTCCATCGCCTGGGCGATTCTCTGATCCGGGTATCCCGACCCCTGAACAAACAGCAGGCGGAAATGCTCGATCAGGGTGGTTTCGTCTTCGCGATCGATCCGTTCAAGCCAATGGTCGTACAATTGTTGTTCTTCTGGAGAAATTGGCTGATTATAACGATCCGCCAGTGTTTTTTTCATCGGAGGTCACTCGTATTACCGTAGTTGCTGGGCTTGTCCGAAATGAGGGCAAAACACCTTCGGGGGGCGGGCATCGATTAGACCGCCGTTCCCAGGGGTGGCCGGCGGGGTGGATAGAAATGCCGGTTTCCGGTATCGGTCGGGAAATTTTGATCGACTTTGCCATCAATTTGCCCTACATATTATAATGAATTGCCGGCCTTCAATTGATTCGGAAAACTTGACATCTCGTCTCGGCAATGGCAAGAATTTCTTTAAACTCGTGAGAGTTCGGGGAGGGCATGGCGATTGGGTGGGTTCTGTCCGACCCTTAATCGATCGCACGTCCGGGACATTTTGGCCGACCCCGTGGAATCTGTAATCTTAAATTGTAAGGGAGAATGTCCGAGTCCATCACCCTGAGCCGACTCATCCAGATCTTAGCGACAAATCGGGTTGTCTCCTGTGACGTCCCGGGGACTTCACCCGTGATTGGTGTCACCACTGATACCCGCACCCTGGGGCCTGGGGATCTGTTTATCGCCTTGCGGGGGGAGCGATTCGATGGCCACGATTTTGTTGAGGGGGCGATCGCTTCCGGGGCTGTCTGTGCCGTCGTCTGTGAGGAGTTCGCCGCCGCCCGCCCGGAATTGCCCCTGATTCCGGTGGCGGACACTTTGAAAGCCTACCAGACGATCGCCCGCACCTGGCGCGATCGCTTTTCGATCCCGGTGGTGGGGGTGACCGGTTCGGCGGGTAAAACCACGACGAAGGAACTGATCGCGGCGGTGCTGTCCACCCGGGGCAACGTCCACAAAACCCACGCTAACTATAACAACGAGATCGGTGTTCCCAAAACGCTCCTGGAACTGCGGGAAAGTCACGATTTCGCGATCGTCGAAATGGCGATGCGCGGCCCCGGGGAAATCGCCGAATTGACTCAAATCGCCTGCCCCACGGTGGGGGTCATCGTGAATGTGGGGACGGCCCACATCGGGCGCCTGGGTTCCGAAGATGCGATCGCTCGGGCGAAGTGCGAGTTACTCTCGGAAATGCCAGGGACATCGGTAGCTATCCTCAACGCCGACAACCGCCGCCTGATGAATACGGCGGCCACCGTTTGGTCTGGAACTACCCTTACCTACGGCCTGGAGGGGGGAGACTTGCGGGGAGAATTAATCGATCCCGAAACCATCCGGGTGGAGGGGGTAGAACTGCCCTTACCGCTGCCGGGAGTTCACAATGCCTCGAATTTTTTGGCGGCGTTGGCAGTCTTTAAAACACTGGTCGGTTTTGATATTCCGCCGGAACAACTTTACGGGCCGCTGCGGAAGGGAATGGCGGTGCAACTGCCGGATGGACGGGCAAAACGGCATCGGGTCGGGGATGATATTTTACTGTTGGATGAAACCTACAATGCGGGTTTGGAGTCCACGATCGCGGCGTTGCAATTGCTCTCGGAAACTCCCGGACGCCGGCGGATTGCGGTGTTGGGGACGATGAAAGAGTTGGGGGAGCGATCGCCGGAATTTCACAGGCGGGTCGGTTTGAAAGCCAAACAACTCAATTTGGACGCTTTATTTATTTTGGCGGATTTTGAGGAGGCCGAGGCGATGGCGGAAGGGGCTGCTGGGTTGCCGTTTATCGACGTGGAAGATATCACCTCGGAAGGGGTTCACGAACGCATGGCTGCCCACCTTAAAGAGTTCCTGAAACCGGGCGATCGGGTTTTGCTCAAAGCCTCTAATTCTGTCGGGATGAATCGGGTCGTGGAGGGGTTGCTTAACAATTAACAATTGACAATTAACAATTGACAATTAATTGTCCGGATTCCGATTTCCGGCTTCCTCTCAATTGTGGAGGCTGTGGATGTACTCCCGCCAGTAGACGATCTGGCCGGCTTCGAGGGCAAAAATAATCGCGTCTTCGGCTTCCGAAGTTTCCCCGGTTGTGGGATTCTCCTCCCGCCAGTGCCATTCCACGGCACCCTGAGTCTCACCTTCGACGATGCGGCGGATGGAAATTTCCACCTTTGAACCGGACTTAAAAAAGTCTTCGACAAATTCGCGGATGTCGGCTTTGCCGCGAACTCGGGTATCGGCAACGACGAAGAGGCTATCTTCGGCAAAATCGGCTAAAACTGCGTCCGGGTTTTGGCTCGACCAGGCTTCGGCTTGGCGTTGGACGAGTTGGGCGATGGGGGAGGGGTCGGACATCGATATTCCTCGGGCGGGTTGACAAATAAACGGGAGCGAGAGGAGGACGCACAAGGTCGCGATCGTCAATTTTATGAAATCCATCCGGCTGGGAGGGTGTCAGAAAAAATGGACAATTATCAATTGTCAATCCGATCCCCGAACAGGAAAACCTGTTGTGGAGGACTTTGGGTTGTGTCCGTTTAGTATTTAGGGCGGAGAGGATGTCAATTTTGTACCGCGTAGTAATCCGAACCGAATCAGTCCGGTTTCGTATCCTTGACTCATCAGCCCGAGGGAGAGTGCCGCCCGCAGGGTAGAGGGGCCGCTGAGGAGCAGTCCGAAAATGGCGGCGGGGTCGAAGGCGGAGTCGATGACGATGTTCCAAAAGGGGGCGACGGCTTTCGACCAGTCCGCGGTCTGGAGATGTTGAAATCCGACGCGGTGGGCGATCGCTTCGTATTCGGGTAAAGCGATGACGTAGGGGAGGGCGTAGACGTCGTAAATTGCCGCCAAATGGCGACGTTCTTCGTCGGTGAGTTGTCCCGCTGTTCCCTCTAGGGGGCGGTGGCACCAGGTGGCCATCAGGAACGTGCCGCCGGGTTTGAGGACTCGCTGACATTCCTGCAAAAACTGGATTTTGTCGGGCATATGTTCGCCGCTCTCCAGGGACCACACCAGGTCAAAGGATTCGTCCTCGAAGGGCATTTCCAGGGCGTTGGCGACGCGAAACTCGACGTTTTGAGCCAATCCGGCTGACCGGGCGCGATCGCTTCCTCGCTGCGCCTGGACGGGGCTGAGGGTGATTCCGGTGGCCGCCGCGCCGAATTTTTCGGCCAGGTAGAGGGTGCTGCCGCCGATGCCGCAGCCCACGTCTAAGATGGTTTGGGGGGGGTTCGTGCGATCGAGTCCCCAGTCGAGTAGTTCTTCGATCAGGTCGATTTGGGCCTGCCGCCGTTCTTTTTTGAGATTGCCCTCCGGCCCGTAGTAGCCGTGGTGCATATGTTCTCCCCACACCCGTTCCCACAGTGCAGAAGAGGCATCGTAAAATTGTTGAATCTGTTCGTAGAGGGTTGATGTCATTTTTGTCGCGATCGCACGTTACCGGTCTATTATCTACTGATCGGCTGTTGTCGGCCACCGTCGGTCCGGTTCGTGCCGATACAGTTGGGGAAAACCTGTGGACGCCGATGGCATTCAAATTCCATCCGAAAGGACAGAATGACCGGGGAGCGATCGCCTAAAATTGAAGACCAACATCATCTTTTTTCATGACTGTACCAAGAACAATTTGCCTGGGTTTTTTAGCAGTAATTTCCATCGGAACTTTCTTTCTGTGGATGGATGACACCATTTACAACGGCAGTTTGGGAAATCCGGTGACGGCCCTCTTTACGGCGACATCCGCCGTCTGCGTGACGGGGTTATCGGTGGTCGATGTGGGAGAATTTTATTCTCTTTGGGGACAGATCTGCTTGCTGTGTTTGATCGAAGTCGGAGCCTTGGGCTACATGACTGCAAACACGGTTTTACTGATGTTAATCGGCCGCAAATTTGGCTTACGGGATAAATTGGCATTGCAGCAATCCTTGGATACTCCCGGGCTGGCTGGGGTGATGCCCCTGCTCAAATCAATCATCGCAACAATGGTTTTATTTCAGTTGACAGGAGTCCTATTGTTGATGATTGTATTTGTCCCGGACTGGGGTTTTACAGAGGGGTTGTGGATGTCTATTTTTCACAGCATCAACGGCTTCAATAATGCGGGATTCAGCTTGTTTTCCAACAGTTTAGTTGGCTATGTTGCCTCTCCTGTCGTCAATTTTACTATGAGTCTACTCATTATTTTTGGCGGATTAGGATATCAGGTCATTATCGAACTTTATTTGTGGGTTAAAAATTTTCTCAATCAAAATACGACGATGAGACGGGAGTTCACCATCCATTTTAAGGTGGTCTGTAGTACGACGATTTTTCTGCTATTGACGGGGACGCTCCTATTCTTCATCACGGAATTTAACAATCCCGACACCCTGCAAACTCTGAGTATTTTTGGCAAAATTCAGGCATCGTGGTTTCAGTCCGTCACGTCTCGAACCGCAGGTTTTAATACGATTCAGACGGGTGAAATGACCGATGCAGGAATCTTTATCACAATTACTTTAATGTTCATCGGTGCAAGTCCCGGGAGTACAGGAGGGGGGATCAAAACAACAACATCGAGGATATTAGTTAACTGTACGAAAGCGGCGCTGGAAGGGCGACATGAAGTTTTGTGTTATCAGCGAAAAATTCCGAGTACATTACTTCTCAAAGCAGTGGGGGTCTTGGTCGGTTCAATGGGTGTCGTTTTTTTATCGACTCTTTTAATTGTTCAGATTCAACCCGAATTAGGTTTTGGCAATATCTTTTTTGAAATTGTATCCGCATTTGCAACCGTGGGTCTTTCCACTGGAATTACAGGGGATTTTTCGATGCCGAGTCGCCTGGTAGTGATCGCGACTATGTATGTGGGTCGGGTGGGGATACTGGTGTTGATGTCGGCAATTTTGGGTGATCAGAAACCGTCTGTGATCGAGTATCCAGAGGAGAACTTATTGGTTGGATAATGAGCGATTTCTATCTCTCTTTTTTTCGTAAAATTTGATAAAATTTAAACAGTTAATTTGTACTAAATTCCAACAATCATGAACCTTTCATCTCTTAACTTTTTTCGCAACCTCAGAGCCGACAAACAACAATTTGCCGTGATCGGCTTGGGTCGATTCGGACAGGCAGTTTGCTCGACCCTCAACAGTGCGGGTTACGAAGTCCTCGCTGTCGATCAGGATAAAAAAAAGGTCGATTTTGCGTTGAACGATCGCATTGCTACCCACGCTTTACAACTGGATTCGACGGAAGTCCCGGCTTTACGAGAGGCGGGAATTATGGAACTGGATACGGTGATTGTCGCGGTGGGGAGTTACCTGGCGGAAAGTATCACCACGACCCTAAATTTAAAGGAGGCGGGGGTGGCGAACGTGGTGGCGAAAGCCTCTTCGGAAACCCACGTCAAACTGTTGAAAAAAGTGGGTGCGGATTTGGTGGTTTTTCCGGAACGGCAAATGGGACAGGAATTGGCGCGGCTGCTGACGAAACCTCGACTGTTGGATCAGTTTGAACTCGATCCGGATCATAGTATTGTTGAAATGGTGGTTCCGGACGATTTTGATAATAAAACGATCGCCCAGTTGGAACTCCGCAGCAAGTTCGGTTTGAACCTGCTGGCGGTTCGCAATGAAAACGACAAGTTGGAAATCAATCCCCTCCCCAACAAGCGGTTGAAGAAGGGGGCCGTGATGGTGGTTTTGGGGTCAAATCAAGATATCAACCGACTGCCGGTTTGATCGAACTATTCTTTCCCCGAATTGGGTTGGGGAATCATTTTCCCCAAACTCAGGTCGTCCAAATCGATCCCCTGCAATCCCCGATTTTCCAGTTGATCCAAAACGCGGGTGAACTGAAACCACACCGAACCCGCCATCATCGCCGTGACGGCGGCGGAGAGGCTGTAGGCGATGCGGGTCGGAAAGGGGAAGAGTTGCAGGCAGGAGGCGAGAAAGACGCACACTCCGGCGGCGATCGCCAAAAACGGCAGCAGCATCCGGGGGCCCCGCAACTCGGCGATCGCGCGGGTGGAACGGTTGATTTTCCACTCGTTCACCAGGGTTTTGAGGGTGGCGGCGAAGGGGATGCAGGAGAGGATTCCGGTCGCCAAGCCGGCGAACAGCAAGACATAGGGGGGATCGTACATCACTATTATGCAATCAAAGGGCAATCTGATTGTAGGGCGATCGGGGAAATTTTTCAGCGATCGCGAAATCGACCAAAATTATCATGCCGTCAGTCCGAGTTTCGCTTTCCAGGCTTGCAGTTTTGCATAAATCTCTTCCTGTCCCGGCTCGGGTTGCATTCGGGTAATTTGATCGAGGCGTTCCCGATTTTTATCTTCCCAATATTCCCGTATCTCTCGGGTTTTTTGTAAGATGGTTTGATATTCGGCTTTTACCGCAGTCCGATTAGAATCAATATAAGAAAGTGCCGCATTGAGTTGTTCTTCCGTCAAAGGGAGCCAGTTCAGAATCAGCTTGGGTGTCCATCCAGCCGCCAGATGATCCATAATATCGTAGAGGGTGATGCGGGTGTCCGCGATCGTCAGTCCTCGCTCTGTACGAATGATGGATGATTGCTGATTGGTTCTTAAAGTCATGTCGATCCCCTTCTAGAATCTACTGTGATTATACCTTGCAGAAAAAAATCCGCGATCGCGAGTTGTAACCGTTGAAGCTTTAAGTGTGTTTATCTAACAATCTTTCTGTCTCCAAAAGATTGCGAAGGGTTTCGGCATCCTCCTCTAAATCATCTTCACTGTAAGATCGGCTGCGATCAATTCCAGAACTCGGCGGGAAACTCCGACGGGTTGGAGTTGATCAACGATGTCGTCGGGAAGCTCAATTGTGATTTGCATGATAATTTTTTCCTTGTTAGTCGTCGATTATTTCACCTGAGATTAACTCCTGCCATTCGGAATCCTGTTGATAGCGATCGACCATTGTCTCGGCTTGCTTTTCGAGAATAGGTCTACGCTCATCCAGCGGTAACTTGAGAAAAGCGAGACGTTGTTCGAGTGAGAGAGGTTGTCCCTCGGCGGGTGAAGAAGTGCGATCGCTCTCTTGGACTAAAATAATGACTTCCACGGTTTGCCCGACTGAAAGACTGGGAGTCTCAATTTCTATTTTGTTTCCTGGCAGAACCTTTGCCGT
>JBNGCR010000150.1:5048-13565 GCA_050045915.1 Limnospira sp. | reverse complement strand
AAATCGAGTGAGCCGAAAGGTTCCGTGGGTTCAAATCCCACCCTCTCCGTTGTTTTGGGCCTCACCCATTTCGGTTTTGATGTGCGTTTGATGTGAATTTTGGGTTCGTGCGATCGGACATGGTTACTCCGATTCGCCCCTCTAACTCCCCAATTCTGGGGGGAAACCAGAGCTAAAACAGTCCACTACACTACTCCTTGCTAACTTATCAGTGTCGGGTGGGGGGTAGAAACCGGGTTTCTTAACGATATCGGTGGGAAGTAGAAACCGGGTTTCTCGGAGACTATCTGGTGAGGAAGGATTAACTTTCGTAGAAACCCGGTTTCTTTGTGATGTATAATAGAACCTTGGCTAACGACAGACACCCAAATTTCCAGAAATCATGATCCAAATTCGCCGTCATCCCCCCAACCCCTCCGTGGACGTTCTCAACCTCCGCTACCAGGTGGCGATGCCGGAGGCCGAACCGCGCCATATTTTAGAGGAAATTGTCTGGAATAAGGAAAAAGAAATCACGCAAATGCGCGATCGCCTGTCGCTGTTGGAACTGAAAAATCGGGTGATGAATTTACCGCCCTGCCGCGATTTTTGGGGTAGCCTGCGACATTCAAAAACCCGTCCGGCGGCGATCGCAGAAGTGAAAAAAGCCTCCCCTAGCAAAGGGGTGATCCGGGAAGATTTCGACCCCGTAGCGATCGCCCGATCCTACGAAAATGGCGGGGCGAGTTGCATCTCGGTTCTGACGGATGAGAAGTTCTTTCAAGGGAGTTTTGAAAATCTCGCCAAGGTACGGGCGGCGGTGGATCTACCCCTGCTGTGCAAGGACTTCATGATCTACCCCTACCAATTCTATTTGGCGCGGCTGCACGGGGCGGATGCCGTGTTGTTAATTGCGGCGATTCTCGCCGATCAAGACCTGCAATATTTTACAAAAATTGCCGGGATGTTGGGCATGACGGCTTTGGTAGAAGTACATACCCTCGAAGAACTCGATCGCGTCTTGGCCGTGAATGGCATCAATTTGGTCGGCATCAACAACCGCGATCTGCACAATTTTACCGTCGATCTCGACACCACCCACACCCTGTTAGAAAGCCGCCGGGAACAACTCCAATCCCGCAATATTCTCGTCGTTAGCGAGTCGGGGTTGCATCGGCGTGAAGATCTCGATCTTGTTGTCAATGCGGGTGCGGAAGCGGTTCTGATCGGCGAATCCCTCGTCAAACAACCCGATCCCCAAGTCGCCCTCGAACACCTGTTGACCGGGCGCGATCGCAAGTAATATCAAATCTCGTTCATCAACCACAAAATATCTGCGATCGAGGGAGTCGGGAGTCGGTATTAGGGAGTCGCGTTTTCCCCATTCCCTATTACCTATTCCCTATTACCTCCGTTGACAAGCCAGATTTGATATAAAATGATGAATTTGGGCAAGACCCACGCAGACCGAACGCGATCGAACATAACCTAACGAGACGGAAAGATAAAGACATGGATGATAAGTTGATGTTGATGATTCCGGGGCCGACGCCGGTTCCCGAGAAAGCGTTACTCGCCCTCGCCAAACACCCCATCGGCCACCGCAGCGGGGATTTCAGTCAAATTATGGCGGAGGTGACGGAGAATTTGAAGTGGCTGCACCAAACCCAGAATGACGTGCTGATCCTCACCGGCAGCGGGACGGCGGCGATGGAAGCGGGGATTATTAATTTCCTGAAACGGGGCGATCGCGTGTTGTGCGGTTGCAACGGCAAATTCGGCGATCGCTGGGCGGAAATTTCCAAAGCCTACGGGTTGAATGTGGAGGTGATTTCGGCCGAATGGGGCGCACCCCTGGACCCGGAACAGTTCCGGGAACGCCTGGAGGCGGATGCGGAAAAGGAAATCAAGGCGGTGATCCTCACCCACAGCGAAACCTCCACCGGGGTCCTCAACGACCTGGAAACCATCAACCGCCACGTCAAGGCCCACGGCGAAGCGTTGATTATCGTGGATGCGGTAACGAGTTTGGGGGCGACGCACCTCCCCATCGACGAGTGGGGGTTGGATGTGGTCGGATCGGGTTCCCAAAAGGGTTACATGATTCCGCCCGGATTGGGGTTCGTGTCGGTGAGTCCAAAGGCCTGGGAAGCCTACAAGACGGCGGACTTGCCCCGCTACTATTTGGATTTGGCACCTTACCGCAAGAGTGCGACCAAAAATAGCAACCCCTTCACCCCCCCGGTGAACCTGTTCTATGCCCTCCAGGTGACGTTGCAGATGATGAAAGCTGAAGGGTTGGAGAATATTTTCGCCCGCCACCAACGGCTGACGCAGATGACGCGGGCGGCGGTGAAGGCGATGAATTTGCCCCTGCTGGCCCCGGACGAGGCACCGAGTAACGCGGTGACGGCGGTGCGTCCGCCGGAGTCGTTGGATGCGGAACGGGTGCGGTCGGTGATGCGGAAAAAGTTCGATATCGCTTTAGCCGGCGGACAGGATCATTTGAAGGGTAAAATCTTCCGCATCGGACACCTGGGTTTCGTGTGCGATCGCGACCTTCTCTGTGCGATCGCGGCTTTGGAAAATACCGTCCGGGAATTGGGCTACGAGGGCGCGGCCCCCGGCGCGGGTCTGAATGCGGCCAACAAGGTGGCGATCGCGTCTTAATTGATAATTGATAATTGATCATTATCAATGGGAGGAAAGTAGGGAATGGAAAATCGTTGAATTTTCTACTCCCCACTCCCCACTCCCGACTCCCTAACTATCAATAGGCGGTTTTTAACCAGTCAAAGATGCGATCGAGTTGTTCGAGGGTGACGAGTCCGTACTGCCAAAGGGTCATGGATAAAGGACTCGGATCTGGATACTTATGTTTCTCGTCGGAGTTTTGATGCACCCGCTGTGCCGCAGCAATGGAGGCGGGGGAAATTGATAATTCTTCTTGTAAAAAGTGAAGAAATTGTGAATATGTTTTTGGTGTCAACTTTACGTTCACCTCCTCAATAATAGACACCACCTGATTCTGTCAGCGCACTTCGGGGGGAAGCCGCATTGTCAATCTAAGGCTGTTGCTCGCTTTGTCAGTTTTTAAGGAACCCCAAAGACAATTTCTCGATCCAAACATTCGATGAGAAATTGACCGGGCACCGCAAGTTTGCAAGGTTGCTGTCTACGAACCTACATTCGTCGCTGATGGAATTCCGCACGATCTTTTAAGTAACGCCGGATTTTTTCAGCAGAGTAGCAGTGTATTGATTTTTTCCGTTGGTTGAAAGACCGGACAGAATTCAACGGTTGATTCTGCTACTTCAAAGTACATGAGTTCGGCGGTGGCTTTGACCCATCACCGGACAGAACTTTGGCTCCATCAGCCGATAGAGTCTCTTCACGAACGCGGTGGCTCGGATGAGTTGACCGTCCTCACTTGTGGATTGAAGCGCAACTCGAGCAGACCTCTGGTGGCGACAGCTTGTCGCTGTTTGGGGCCAGGGTTTCCACTCGCTTCTCACACCCAAGAATGGCAGCACCGTGTGTTGACTGAAAAGCCAACAGAAGCGCTTGCTAGAAAGCACAGCATAGCAAATAAATTTGCATTTGGCTAGAAGCTAACATTAATTTTTTAACAAATTCAATGAACTTTTGTAAAGATCCTGAAACCCATTATTTCTCAGGGCCGATCGCCCAGGAATTGGATCGGGACGCGATCGCCCACCTGCAGGCCCAATTCCAGCGATCGCCCCCCCCGCAACTCGATGACGCTATCGACGGGGACATCGGGGCCGTAACTGGGGCAGGGGTCGGCCGTGCAGGGGGGAGCGTTAACCTCGATGTACCGCACGATCCCATCCCGCAGGAAAATCATGTCCAGGGGAATTTTGCAGTTTTTCATCCAAAACCCGGCGATTTGGGGGGAATCGAAGGGAAACAACATCCCGCGATCGTCCGGGAGCGAGGTGCGGAACATCAGGCCCATCGCCTGCTGTGCGGGGGTGTCCGCCACTTCCAACTGGATCGTCTCGCCCGCGATCGTGGCTTGGGCCGTGATGGGGAGCATCTGTCCTCGATGTTCGGATTCTGCGATCGGGGTAGGTTCCTTCGGTTCCGGGGGGGCAGACTTCAGCGGTTCGCCGCAGCTTGCCAACAGCAAACCCGTTATCAAACAACTCAACCCAATTTGGTAAGACTGCAAATGGGGCGGATGGGGAAATGTCAACTTCATTTTGTCAATCGTCGGAATATATGGCAATGGGCGCTCGGGTATCAACAGTTTGAAGTGGGGAAGAAACCTTGAAATCCTTAAAGCCCTTTCAGTTCCCGACTCCCTAATACCGACTCCCGACTCCCCGCGCGTCGCGCTGTAATGGGCGGGAAACGGCGGACTCTTCTAGGCATCTCGCAGGACATATCCTACACCCCGGACGGTCTGGATCAACCGTTTCTCCCCTTCCTCTTCAATTTTGAGCCGCAAATATCGGATGTAAACTTCGATCACGTTGGATTCGCCCAAAAAGTCGTATCCCCAGACATTTTCGAGAATCTGCTCCCGGGTGAGCACTTCCCGGGGATGTTCCATCAAATATTTAAGCAACTCAAATTCCTTCATAGTCAAGTCGATGGTGCGGTTGTTGCGGACCGCCCGTCTCGTGGCCAAGTCCAACATCAAATCGCCGAACCGCAGCACGTCATCGCTGGTGCGATCAGGTTGCAGGTACAGACGCACCAACTGTAGGAAACTTTCCGAGCGGTAGGGCTTTAAAAAATAGTCGTCCGCCCCGGATTCCAGGCAGGCTACCCGATCATCCACCGTATCCCGGGCCATAAAGACGAGCAGTGGCGTCCGGTGGCCGAGATCTCGGATTTGGCGGCACAGGGACAGCCCCGACTCCCCGCCCAACAGGCGATCGACCACGATCAGGGCCGGCTGCAGTTCCGTGGCCCGGTGCAGGCCGATCGCGGCCGTGGGGGCGATGACGGGGTAGTAGCCGGACTCCTGCAAGTCCAAACTGACATTTTGGGCCAGCAGCTCGTCGGCTTCGACGATCAGGATTGAGGGATGGGAATCTAGGGCGATCGCACTCATATCTCGCGCTTACACTTACTCTCAAAATATAGCAGCCAGCTTTCAGCTTTCAACTCTCAGCTTCGTTTGAGCAAGTCGGATCGGCGGCTCGCCCAACTTCGGAGGTCAGATTTCGGGTCGATTCTCTTGATCGAACCACCCCAATTTTATAGCAACGAGCGCTGGCGTGGTTACACGCCGGGAATGATCAATCTCCCTACGACCGACTCCCTACTCCCTATTCCCTTTTATAGGTTTTGTAACTATACGAGCGCGCACTGCTATATATCGCCCATCAAGCTTCAGTAAAAAAAGCGCTTTTTTCCCGAACGAGCGGACGATTTAATCGTTACTTAACCCTGTTTTTTTAGAACCCCAAATGTTTGAAACTTCGCGTTCAAGTTGCCCCCGGTACGACCGTCGAAATTCTGACGGATTCCGATTTTCCCAGATTGGGTTTGGGCGGTATGGTATTTGATATCATGTCCGCTAAAACAGTTATGATTCCTGGGTGCCATCTTCTGAAGCGGCTTCAAACTTTTGCCGATTGCCTCTTGCCGATTGCCTTTTCTCGAACGATTGTGTAAGTATTCAAACGGACTTGATATGACAGACCCGATACGAACCGTGCCTCCATCGCCGTCAGCCAACTGTTCGGGGATGCGGGGCGCGATCGCGTCTGGGGCGACGACATTCCCCATTCCCCATTCCCTCTTCCCTCTTCCCTACACGAAGCACCATATCACGGCAATTCCACCGAAGTCGGCTTGGCAATGTGGGGCAGTCCCCAGCCCAATTTTTCCCGCAGGATTTGAAAGAATTCCGGCTCTCTGAGGCGGATAAACTGGGCGGAATAGGGCGATCGCTCCACCCGGACCCGATATTCCGGCAAAACGTAACAACCCCCGTTCCCATCCACCACCATCACCAGTTTGTTGGGGCTGACAGGGTAGATCGTCACCACTTCGTTATCTGCATAAACTAACGCCCGAGACGCCAGAGAATGGGGGCAGATCGGCAACAGTTGAAACACGCCGACCCCCGGGGTGACGACCGCCCCCCCGGCGGAGAGGGAATAGGCGGTGGATCCGGTGGGGGTGGAGATGATCACGCCGTCGGCGGCGATGTCTACGGGGGCGTGGCGGCCGATCGCCAACTCGAAATGGCACATACAGGTCATCGGTTCCCGGTGCAGCACCATCTCGTTTAAACACAGAGCTTCCCACAGCAGGACATCATCGTGGAAGACCTGCACCCGCAGCATGGCCCGTTCCTCGATCGCGTAATCTCCCGCCAACACCAAATCGATGGCGTGGGGGAGTTGGTTGAGGTAGGTTTCGGTCAGAAACCCCATGTGGCCCGTATTAATCGCCAGCATGGGGACACCTTGGGGGGCGAGTTGGCGGGATGCGGAGAGAACCGTTCCATCACCCCCCAGGACGATGGCAAAATTCATGTCGCGGTTGAACTCCGGCGGTGCCAATCGTTCGATGGGCGTGTGGCACAGGGGGCGATCGGGATTGGAGTAGCCCAAAATCCCCCCCATTCCGGTTGCTATAAATACGTCCCAACCCAGACTCGTCAATTTGTCCTCTAACGCAGTCGCATTCCGACAAGCGACGGACTTCGCGTCATTATAAAGAATCCCTACTTTTGGCACGGGAATTGATTGAACTTAGGTTTATCAAAAATGCTGAATGATGACTCAGCGCATCATTTTACCATACGGACGAAATTTCGGCGGTCGCCCACTCACCCACGTCAGTCGGCAACCGCCCCGACACATTGGGCGCTAAGATTTGAACGGACTGCGCTTTTTTCGGCGTTGTTTCTGCTTTTCTCGCTCATATTCGAGTTCTTTGAGCTTTTTCATGATCCGGCCGAAGTATTCTTGCAAATAGCTTTCCAGGGTCGTGGTTTCTTCGGGGTCGATGCCGAGTACCTGATAGGTGTCATCCATCGACGCCTTCAGGGGTTGCCCCGTCGCCAGCACTTCCACGAAGGCGAGGCGATCGGATATATTCAGACTCCACTGAAAGAACCGCAGGATTTTGCGGGTGACGCGCACGATGCCGGTGGGGGTGCGGGTGATGCGGGCCTGTTTGCCGGAGAGGCGTTCGCACAGGCGGATGATTTCGTCCGCCGTCCAAGCCCGGGTTCCCACGACGGGGAAACTGTTATTCTCCGTTTCGGGAACGGATAGGGTGCGGACGGCAATTTTGGCGATATCTTGGGTATCCATGTAGGCGATCGGGGAGCTGACTCCCGGAACCCACACGGACTGACCGTCCAAAATGGGGATGGCGAACTGACCGATCAAACCTTGCAGGAAGCCGCACGGCCGCAGGATCGTGTAGTTGAGCCCAGATTCGGCTAAAAACTTTTCCGTGCAGCGTTTGATCTCCAGCAGCGGCACCTGGGGGTATTTTTCCGCATCCAAGAAGGAAAAGAAGATGAACCGTTCCACCCCCGCCGCTTTGGCCGCTTGGATGAGGGAGACTTTCCCGTTCCAGTCTACGTCCGTGATGCTCAGAGAATCGGTGGGTCGGGCCGTCGCCGCGTCGATCACGACTTTGACCCCTTCGAGGGCCGGTTTCAACGTTTCCGGTTCGCACAAGTCCCCCGGAACCAGTTCGGCTCCCCATTCTTTCAAAAATGCCGCTTTTCTGTAACTTCGTGCCAAACAGCGGACTTGATAGCCTTCATCCAAAGCGCGACGGGCTACCTGTCTGCCCAGGGTACCTGTGGCACCGACAATTAATAACGTCATGAATACCCAGTATGAAGCTTAAACTTTACTTAAGATGGTATCAAAGATTCTCTCATTTTTTTACAAAACTTCACAATTTTTTGGGTCGGAGGAGGCAAGTCAGCCCCCGAGTCCGGAGGGGAGCCGAGTGGAACGGCCCCCGGAACTCTCCCGAAAACCGTTTCGATGGTGGTTCAGAAGCCGAGAGGGTGGGTGGGACTCGGACCGAAACTTAGATTTGAGGAGGGGGACATCCGCCGGAGCGGCGACAATTATTCCCCACCCTGGAGTTTGAGCAGCAGGAAACCGCCACCTAAACCTACCAGAATCAGGACAAAGGACAGGACGGCAGCATTCAAAATTTCTCCAGCCATGACATCGATCTCCTCTAAAATTGCAATTTTGGCTCTGTCTATTTTACGGGTTGGAGGGAGCGATCGCACGACGAGTTTCTCCGGGATAGAACGTGCGGCGCTTCCGACGGGACTCCCTAACGCTATCGGAGTGTGGCTGAGATCTGCGATCGCGCCAACCCCAGGACTGCCAGATCGACGTATTTTTCGCCAACCATCCATCCTGACACCATTATCGCCGGTCAAAGCTCGCGGATTTGACCGTCAGTAAAACTATAGGAAGGGTCATAAAAAGTAGACCGGCGACAAAGTTCATCACCTGGAATTGAGATGGGATGATATGGGAGATCCACAATTCTAACCCAAATGAT
>JBNGCR010000150.1:0-4948 GCA_050045915.1 Limnospira sp. | reverse complement strand
CACCTGGAATTGAGATGGGATGATATGGGAGATCCACAATTCTAACCCAAATGATGAAGCAAAAATAATGCCACCCACAATGACAGAGAAATATTTTTTTCCTCCCGCCGAAATCAAGTTCGAGAAGAGCGCGAGCATCACTCCTAGAGGAATCAATATCGCCCCGCGATACAGTAACGTATAGATCGATTGATGGTCGGGGTTGAGCTGCATTTTTCCGGAAAACATGGAAAAAATAAACCAAAATAATGCGGCATCTGGAGTGAACGTGACAGTCCGAACATTTTGAAGGTGGTCGGTATATATTTGCAAAATATATCGATCGTATATAACGATCAGTGTATGGGGTCGAGTATCGGTGAAAAAATTCGGCAACGTGACGCTCGGTTCCGCCCCATTTTCTCCGGTCAGATGCGATCGCAAACGGATGTACAAATCCGAACCCCACTGGGCTAATGTGAAGTTGCGATGCCACGGGTCGGAAGAAAGAGTGATGATACGCGCCGGTCCGGTTTGTTGGAGATGATTGGTTGCGAAAGTTATTCGCAAGGTAAATTCGGAGGTTGTGCGAATCTGTTCGATCAAAGGAGTGGCGGTTTCGGAAGTTTGCAGCCAAGATTCAGAACTGACGCGAACGCCTGCATCGCTTGACGGTTCTTCCGGTTGCGTTCCCTTCCAAACCAGATCGGAAAGGTGGCTGTACTCGTCGGCAAAAGGTGCCGTGCCGACGAAGGGGTAAAAAACTGCGAACCGGCCGTCTATCTGGGGACAAGATGTGCCAAAAAATTCGTCGATTTGATTCGCAGGAACCGCGCGATCGAGCCAACATACCTGCTCAACTCGTCCGTCCCAAGGCCGATCGCCGTCGGCTTCATTTCCGATGGTCAATGGAAAATCCAGATTCCAGTTATTCAGTCGGGTCAGATATTGACTCGCCAATAGTAATAAGATCGTCAATCCCCAACCGGAAAAAATGATGATTTTTACGACAGATTCCCGACTCAAAAATAATTGTAATTTTTTAAAAAACCGAATTTTATATGAGTATTTTAACCAGATTTTGAGAAATAAAAATCCGAGAGTTCCTCCCAAAGTATTTAAAATGATGTCGCTCAAGGTCGGGAATCGGGAGGGAAGAAAGATTTGGATCATCTCCACAGTTACCGACAGCAGACAGGAGGCGATCGCGACCGTTATCAAACTTCCCCATCGGTCGAGTTTTCGAGGATACAAATAAGCCGACAGTCCGAATCCAAAGGGGACGAAAAAAAAGAGGTTAGCGACGACATCTTCTCCGGTGGTTTTGGTGATAAACTGTCGAGCCAGAACAGTCAAAGAAATCGGCTCATTGACCGAAAAATTAAATGGCAGTAAAGTACCGAATAAGACCAATATCAAACTGAAAAATAGAATTGCGATCGCCAATTTAGGGGAGAACAGTAGATGATTTGACTCGGAACGATTGGGACGCATATATTTCTCCGACATTGATATCTAATAACTCAGACAAAATCATCAGATTGCTAACAAAAAAGCCTTGTTTTGATGAACAAGGCTCCGAAGTTTTGCTAAAACTGTTATCAAATCGTCAATTGCAGCATACTACCTTTTTTAGTCAATCAAATGACCGGCGGTTCGGGAGCTCTCTAAAGCGGAATCAACTCCGTCGAAACCCCCATTTCATCCAGCATCTTCTGGATTTCCGGGCAGTAAATGGGGTTCATGACGATCACCTCGTCGGGTTTGAATTCTTTCAAAAACTCCGGCGACATGATTTCGTGGCCGACACCCGGAATAAATTGTCCGTGTCGGTGGGGGTTGATATCGACGATGTACTGAACCTGATCTTCCGTTTTCAAAGTGGTCAGGAACGCCACGCATTTGGAACCCGAACCCCAGACGACGACCCGCTTCCCGTCATCCTGGGCTTTTTGCAGGTGATCTTTCCAGTAATTGAGCTTATCTTGAATGTGAGTAGCGAAATGCTTCACATCTGCTTTCACCTGTTCTTGAGTTTCTTCAAAAGGATGGACTTTATCGGACGGTCCAGAGACGGGTTCGGCTTCAATCAAAAGATATTGGTCGCCGTAAGCCAGATACAAATCTGTCACTTCAAAGCCGGAGGCGCGGAACAAACGCCCCAAGGTTCCGGGTGTGAAATAGGAACAGTGTTCGTAGTAGATATCCTCGAACGCCAGATCTTTAAGAACCCGGCCCATATCGGGAATTTCAAAAAAGACCGAAGTTTTGCGATCGCCGATCGAACGCCGCACCGTCCCCACAAATTCAGCCGTCGGATGGACGTGTTCTAAAGTGTGGCGACAGCAGATAAAATCGCCCACATATTCCGTGTAGCGTTCCGAGTAATAATCTTGGATGAAGCGGATGCGCTCCGTCGCCGGACTCTGCACCCGTCCCACCACGGCGGAGGGGTCAATACCCACGCCCCGGTTATTACCCAACTCGCACATCAGCACGATAAAATCGCCCTTGCTACAGCCAATTTCGACAACATCTTTATCGTGAAGGTCGTACTTGTCAATCAGGCGTTGGGCTAGGTCTAGGGCGAACTTATTAAAGGTGGGGGAAAAGCTCTGTTGATCTTCGTAATTGGGAGCGTAAGCCGACCACTTGGAATCGAACTCGGTGTTGGTAATAAAACCGCAATTTTCGCAGTATCCCAGCACCACGTCGCCCCGAGGAAAATCGAGCGCTTCCTGGCGGCTGGGCATCATCAAACAACTGTGAACGGGCACGTCGCGAACTTCAAAGAAAACCAACAGTTCGTGATGGCCGCAATTCGGACAGGTGTGCTGAACTAACTTGAATTCGGGTTCGATATCCGGGCGATTTAAAACAAATTGGTCGCTCATATTGATTTCCTAAAATGCTGACGAATTCGGGGCATGAAATTCGGGCGATCGCCGCCCTTTATAACTCGGGTGCGATCGCCCTCCAAAACGTCACTCCACGACTTTGGGAGTGGGAATGGGAATGATAAACTTACCGCCCTGCTGTCGGTACGCTTCCTGCTGTTTCATGATCTCCTCGGCGAAATTCCAAGCCAGAATTAACACATAATCCGGCCGATCCTCCAATAACCGAGACGGCGGCACGATCGGCAGGTGGTTGACGCTCATAAAGCGGCCCTGTTTGAACGGGTTCAAATCCGCAATGTAATCCAACAGCGTCTTGTCGATACCGTAATAGCTCAACAGGGTGGTCGCTTTCGCCGCTGCACCGTAACCTACCACGGTTTTACCTTGCTTTTTCAAGTCCCAGAGGATATCGAGCAGGCCATTTTTGATGGTGGCTACGCGATCGGCGAAATCCTTGTAGTAGTCGATGCGATCGACCCCCAATTCCTTCTCTTTTTGCAGCAGAGATTTCACCGAGTCCTTGACATCCTCTTTGGGTTCCACAAACAATCGCAAAGAACCGCCGTGAATCGCCGTTCGTTGAATGTCATTCAGGTACAGAGAATGACGCCGGAACAGCGCATCCAGAGCCGTCACCGAAAAGTAACACAGGTGTTGGTGATAAATGGTATCGAACTCGCAATGATCGACCAAATCGACCACATAGGGAGCTTCGATCACCGCCACTCCGTCCGCTTTCAACAGCGTCGCAATTCCCCCGACAAAACCGTTGAGATCCGGGACGTGCGCCAAAACGTTGTTGCCCAGAAAAACATCCGCCTCTTTGCCCTCAGATTTCAGTTTCTTCGCCAAATCCTTCGTAAAGAAGTCGTGCAGCGTCGGAACCCCGGCTTTCTGAGCGCTTTCGACGGGACCCGCAGCCGGGTCGATCCCCAGCACGGGAATGCCCTTTTCCACAAAGTTTTTGAGCATATACCCGTCATTACTCGCCGCTTCGATAACCATGCTGTTGCCGTCGAGCTTTCTGGATGCGATGATGGCTTTGGCGCTATCTCCAAAGTGCTTGAGCAAGGAAGCGGATACCGAAGAAAAGTAAGGGTAATCTTGGCCGAACAAAATTTCTGGCGGAACGCTGACAGTAATTTGAACCAGCCCGCAATCCGGACAAAATGCCAGTTCGAGGGGGGCGGTATATTCCGGTTTGTCAATGTTCTCGCGAGTAATCAGACCGTCGGCGAGGGGCGTATAACCAAAAGAAATAATCGACTCCAGGTTATTCGACCCGCAGGAACGACAGGGGGGCATTGCGTCAGGCATATTTTGAAAGTTCCTTATTGACTGGAGTTCAGACGGAGACTCGGACACTCCGTCGCAAGCTGGCATCCAGAGTCCCTTCCGAAAGCAGTTTTTGAATGTGGGCGATGCGCTTGTAGCGTTCGCCTTCAAATTCTTCGAGGGTCAGTCCGATTTTCTGATAGGCGGCGTAGAGTTCCTCCGCCCCGCGGCGGGCGTTCCACTGGGGTTTGAACTCCGGCAGCGCTTCCAAAATTTTGCTGCAGTTGACCCGATAGCACCGCTTGTCCGGACCGCCATCCGCCGCATATTCGATGGTGCAGTTGGGGACGATTTCCTCCACGATGTTGGCCAGGTCGCGGATGCGGTAGTTGTCCTCGTTGCGCCCAACGTTGAAGGCCTGATTGTGGACCACTTCCCGGGGGGCGTGCAGGGCGGCGATGAAGGCGCGGGAGATATCTTCGATGTGGACGATGGGGCGCCAGGGGGTGCCGTCGCTCTTGATATAAACCCGTCCGGTGGTAAATGCCCAGGCCACCAGGTTGTTGAGTACCAGGTCGAACCGCAACCGGGGCGAAACGCCGTAGGCCGTGGCGTTGCGGAGGAAGGTGGGACTGAAGTTGTCGTCGGCCAGTTGGCTGACATCCTGTTCGACCTTGACTTTAGAGGTGCCGTAGGGCGTCACCGGGTTGAACGGGGACTCTTCCGTGAGCCAGTCTTCAGTATTTCATCGGACTGAAGATTTCTAGATGGGTTTGTAAAACTTTACTTTCTCT
>JBNGCR010000149.1:0-13583 GCA_050045915.1 Limnospira sp. | reverse complement strand
CAATTCTGGGGGGAACCGGAGAATGGACTCCCCTCTCCCAGAATTGGGAGAGGGGTTGGGGATACACCGTCTCGTCAAAGTGGGTGCGGCCGATTTGATAGAAAACCGACCAGCCTTTGGGAATTTGATAGGCGTCGAATTCGCAGGTTTGAATCACTTCCCGGAACCCGCGTCTCGGGCTTGTAATAAGATGCCCAAAGCATCATTGCCCGGATCGGCTTGTTTTTGCCGATCGCAAATAATCCTTTCGATGCGATCAAGGAGTTTCTGGCGACAGTTGAGGGCCCGGGTAAATTTCGTTCCTGGCAGTCGAATGGGGAGGGTAAATAACCCGCTACACCACGTCTCAAACCAGTCTCTGAGATACGCCCCATTTAAAAAGGGGGCAGAAATTCAATCCAAGTCCCCCTTTTTAAGGCAGAGCCGTTTCATTCTCGGTTAAAAATTGTCGGGGGCGACAATAAAAACCGTTGATGGGAGACAAGAGCAAGGGTTTTTTCCGGTTAAAAACACCTTTTTATTCCGCAAAATCTCCCTCTGCTCCCCTTGCCATTTTTCTGGGGAGAATGAAACGGCCCTGCTTTTTAAGGGGGATTTAGGGGGATCTTCCGAATTGACGTATTGATAGTAACATTTTTTTGAGATACAGTTTTGATAATCTTATCAAAAAAAAGGATCGATATGAATTCGCCCACCGCAACCCTGCTGGTCTTCTGTCCCGATCGCCGCGGACTCGTCGCCAAAATCGCCAATTTCATCTACTCCAACGGCGGCAATATCATTCACGCCGACCAACACACCGACGCCTCGGCGGGGCTATTTTTAACCCGCATTGAATGGGAGTTGGAGGGGTTCAATTTACCCCGGGACGTGATCGCCCCGGCCTTCGGTGCGATCGCCAAACCTCTGGAGGCAAATTGGCAACTTCATTTTTCCGATACCGTCCCCAGAATTGCCATTTGGGTGACGAAGCAAGATCATTGTTTGTTGGACTTATTGTGGCGGTGGAAAGCGAAAGAAATTTCGGCGGAAATTCCCTTAATTATCAGCAACCACCCCGATCTCAAACCCATCGCCGATCAGTTCGCGATCGCTTTCCAGCACATTCCCATCACCCCAGAAACGAAAGGGGAACGGGAAGCCGAACAACTGGACATTTTAAAAGAATACAAAATCGACCTGATTGTTTTAGCGAAATATATGCAAATATTGAGTTCAAATTTCGTCAAAAAATTCCCCGAAGCCATCAACATTCACCATTCTTTTTTGCCCGCTTTTGCGGGGGCGAACCCCTACCAACGCGCCCACGATCGCGGCGTCAAAATTATCGGTGCCACCGCCCACTACGTCACCGCCGACCTCGACGAAGGGCCGATTATCGAGCAGGATGTCGTCCGCGTCAGCCACCGAGATACCGTCTCCGACTTGGTTCGCAAGGGCAAAGATTTGGAACGGTTAGTGTTGGCGAGGGCTGTCCGCCTGCACCTGCAACATCGAGTTTTAGTTTACGGAAATCGAACGGTCGTTTTTGCTTGAAATATAGATGTCAATTTTCGGCTTTCAGCCGTCCGCTTCGGCGGTGGTTATAGCGCGATTATAACAACTATTTGAGCAGACTTAATCTGATCCAATTAACAACAATTCAACCCAACCCAAACGTCTGAAACGCCAGCCGCGCCGCGCCTATCGTTCCGGCCCGATTTCCCAATTCTGCGGTTAAAATTTGCAGCCCTTCCCGGGAACTGGGCAACACCCGCCGTTCGATCTCCGCCCAAACACTGGGTAAAAATAAATCCGCCCCCGCACTGATACCGCCGCCCAACACCACCGCTTCCGGGGTGAGGACATAGATTAAACTCGCCAAACCCGCCCCCAGACGCCGCCCGTATTGTTCCCAATAGGCCAGGGCTTCAGTATCGCCCGCGATCGCCTTTTTTGCCACCACCGCCGGTTCCATCCCCGTTTCCCGGCGAATCGCCTGCACCGAGGCATACTGTTCCAACGAACCCCGGTTGCCACTGTTGCAGGGGGGCCCGTCCGGGTTTAATGTGATTAATCCCAACTCCCCCGCCGCCCCCCGATGGCCGGCAAATAACTCGCCGTCGAGGATAATCGCACCGCCCACACCCGTCCCCAGGGTCAGCAGAATTAAATGTTTAAACCGCCGGCCCGCCCCCAGCCAAGCCTCCCCCAACCCGGCACAGTTGGCATCATTTGCCATCACCACGGGTTTTCCTATTTTCTCCTCCAACCGGTCTGCCAGGGGAACGTCCCGCCAATTCTCGAGGTTGATGGCGACTCGCGAAATCCGCCCCGCCGCGTCCACCGGACCGGGCAACCCCACCCCGATCGCCCCTAAAGACTTGACATCCGGCGCAATTTGTGTTATAGCATCCGCCATCGCGGCTAGAACCACTTCCGGGGTGGCGGGTCGGGGGGTAGGAACTTGTAAAGACCCGCAGCAGCAACCGTCCGCCTCAAACCGTCCCAGTTTGATCGCCGTCCCCCCCAAATCGATGCCGATGACCTGAGATGCCATGATGTTTTCAGGCAATTATCGGTTATTCCACCTCGTCGCGATCGATACTGGTTGTGAAAACGGGCTCGACCCGGACGCCCATGATACTACAGGGACGGACGACCAGATATTCCCCTTCCATCGTTTTAATGGGGACGTTCAGAAATTCGTTATCGTTGTGTTTGGGGATGAGGACTTTCGTGTACCAAGCCTGAAACTCTTGGATCGTCTTGAATCGGACTTCTTCGCGATGTCCCCCCTGAATGAGGAGATGGACGGCATAGGAACTGGGTTTTCGCATGACAGTTTGTGGGATCATAAGGCATTCTCTGTCTATTTTCTCACCGATGAGGGCGATCGGTCAATCGACACCACTACGAAACCAGTTGCGAACAGGCTGCGGGTATCTTCTTTGCGATCGGAAGTCTTCAATAAGGGGGGTGGAAGCATGGACTCCCCATCTGGCACGCCGTGGCAAATTATCCGGATTGGGTGTAATATAAATTGGGACAATTGACCGGAAATTTGCGATTTATATATTCCGGCATTCAACGGGAATTATAAAACCGCAACACAGGGCTTTATTGGTGTCCAACGCAGATGATGAGCCGTGATTTTATTTGTTTTTATGATATGAAGTTTGACACGAATACGATGATAATAATGATGGTGATATCGTCATTATTGCAATCCGGAATTCTCCTGTCATTAATCGCCACGGCACACGAGTACAAAGGGATGTCAAACTATGTGCTGGGAACCCTATTTTCAGCCCTTTCTTTTGGCTGGGTTATGGTCATCAAGTTCGCCCCGCCTCCGGCTCTATCAATGAAGCTTCTGGGCAACCTTATGCTGGCTGCTTCTATGATTTTTAGCGTCGCCGGTATTGGCCAATTTGTCGGCAGAAAAATTGACAATTTTTTATGGATTTTCAGTGGGACATTATTTTCAATTTCACAGATTTATTATTTGTACGTTGACGACAACTATTTCTGGAGAAATATCGCGCTGATTCTGATCGGAACTTTAGCCTATGGGGTGAGTATCAGATATATGATCGGTGCAAATATCAGAGACTTTTTAATGACGGGCCGCTGTCTGACAGCGGTATTGCTTTTGGGTATCTGCATCTTTTTAATGCGCGGTTTATTTCTGGTTGACAGTCAAACTCAGTCCGCATTAGATGCAACCCTCGCCAACATATTTACTTTTTTTGGTATTTTTATTTTTGACTTTCTACGCAACGGTTTTTTTGTGTTGATGGTGAGTCAAAGAATGTATTCTGAACTTCATAAAATGTCGGAGATCGACTTTTTGACGCAAATTTTTAATCGGGGGGCGATCGCCGTCAAAGCCGAGGATATTTTGGCGCAAAAAAAAGTTGAAATTTTAACCTTAATTTTATTGGATGTCGATCACTTCAAGAAAATCAATGATACCCACGGTCACGATATCGGCGATTTGGTCTTGCAGCAGGTGACGCGATCGCTCCAATCCCAACTCAATCCACCGGATTTGATCGGCCGCTGGGGAGGAGAGGAGTTTTTAATTGTTTTGCCGGACTGTCCTCCCTCAAAAGCCCGCGATCGCGCCGATTCTCTGCGCCTCCAAGTCGCCAATAATCCGGTATTTTTTGGGGCGGATACCGGGGGAATTGTCAACTGTACCATCAGCTTGGGAGTCGTGACTGATACCGCCGGAAATCACGCCCTAGATGAACTTCTCAAACGGGCGGACGAGGCCCTGTATAAAGCCAAAACGGGTGGACGAAATCGGGCGGAATTTGTCGTCCTCTCCCCCACCCCAATTGAAAAGTAAAAAAGAATTCAGTTAGCCGATCCCAGCTCCCTAAAAACTCCGAGGCTCTTTCATTTTCCCCCTGACAAATGCCTGGGAGAGGCAGAAATAATTAATAATTAATAATTAATTGACTTGAGTTTTCCGAGAATGAAATAGCCAGACCCCGTATAGCAGGCAACAGGCAACAGGAAAAAAAGCGCCCACTGTCTGAGTTTCAGAGTGATTCGATGTCCGGAGGACCCGGGCGACTGCCATCGTATCCCGGGGGACCGGCGACAACGCCGGAATCGGGCTGGCTCAACTGCTTCTGCAGTCGGACATCATCTGATCGAGACACCGCCAGGAAAGCATCCCGGACCCCTGTCCGAGTCAACAGTGAAGACATCCCGGGGCGGAACCTCACAAACGTTCGTCGGCGTCAAGTTCAATCTGAACATTTGGCAGGGGATGGAGGGTGTACCCTGACTGTGATTCAAAGACCGATCCATCATTGTCTGGGTCTGACCCAGATCGGAACTCAACAGACGAGTTTGATTCTGGGATTCCCCCCAAATTATAAACTAATATGGATCACCGAATAACGGATAGCTGAGAAATATGCCCCGACGCGACGACCTGAAAAAAATTCTGCTTCTGGGTTCAGGCCCAATTGTGATCGGACAAGCCTGCGAGTTCGACTATTCCGGGACTCAAGCCTGTAAAGCGCTGCGAGAAGAAGGCTACGAGGTAGTCCTGGTCAACTCCAACCCGGCGACGATCATGACCGACCCGGAAACCGCCGAACGGACGTACATCGAGCCGTTGGTACCCGAGATCGTGGAAAAAGTGATCGCCAAGGAACGGCCCGATGCCCTGCTGCCGACGATGGGGGGCCAGACCGCCCTCAACATCGCCGTGGACCTGGCGAAAAATGGCGTGTTGGACAAATACGGCGTGGAACTGATCGGCGCGAAATTAGAAGCGATCGAAAAGGCTGAAGACCGCCTGTTATTCAAACAGGCGATGGAAAAAATCGGCGTGAAGTGCTGTCCGTCCGGCATTGTCAGCAATATGAACGAGGCGATGGCGATCGCCGATCAGATCGGAAGCTACCCCCTGATCATCCGCCCCGCCTTCACCCTGGGGGGCACCGGCGGCGGCATTGCCTACAACCAGGAAGAATACGAAGAAATGGCGATGGCGGGGTTGGACGCCTCCCCGATGTCCCAGATTTTGGTGGAACAATCCCTGATCGGCTGGAAAGAGTACGAACTCGAAGTCATGCGGGATCTGGCCGATAACGTCGTCATCATCTGTTCCATCGAAAACATCGACCCGATGGGCGTCCACACCGGCGATTCCATCACCGTCGCCCCCGCCCAAACCCTGACGGACAAGGAATATCAGCGGTTGCGGGATGCCTCGATCAAAATCATCCGGGAAATCGGGGTGGAAACCGGGGGATCAAACATCCAGTTTTCCGTCAACCCCGTCAACGGGGACGTGATCGTAATTGAGATGAACCCCCGGGTTAGCCGTTCCTCGGCCCTGGCATCCAAGGCCACTGGATTCCCGATCGCCAAATTCGCGGCCAAACTCTCCGTCGGTTACACCCTCGACGAGATCAGCAACGACATCACCAAAAAAACCCCCGCCTCCTTCGAGCCCACCATCGATTATGTGGTCACGAAGATCCCCCGCTTCACCTTCGAGAAGTTCCCCGGCTCCGAACCCGTCCTCACCACCCAGATGAAATCCGTGGGGGAGGCGATGGCCATCGGTGGCACCTTTGTCGAGTCCTTCCAAAAGGCCCTGCGATCGCTCGAAACCGGCCTGGCAGGTTGGGGACTCACCAAGGACGAAAAACTCCCCAGCCTGGATCATATTCGCTCCGGACTGCGGACGCCGAACCCCGACCGGATACTGACCCTGCGTCACGCCCTGTTGATGGGGATGTCCGTGGAGGAAATTTACGAACTCACCGGCATCGATCCCTGGTTTTTGGACAAGTTCCAGGAATTGTTGGACACCGAGAAATTCCTGAAGCGTACCCCCCTCAAGGAACTGAAGGCTGAGGATATGCTGGAGGTGAAACGGCAGGGATTCAGCGATCGCCAGATCGCCTTCGCCACGAAAACCACCGAAGACGAGGTGCGAAGCTACCGCAAGGGGTTGGGGGTGAAACCCGTTTATAAAATGGTGGATACCTGCGCGGCGGAATTCGAGTCCACGACCCCTTACTACTATTCCACCTACTGGGAAGAGGACGAAATGATCGCCTCCGACAAACCCAAGGTGATGATTTTGGGCGGCGGACCCAACCGCATCGGCCAGGGGATCGAGTTTGACTACTGCTGCTGCCACGCCTCCTATTCGATGCGGGAGGATGGCTACATCACCATCATGGTCAACTCCAACCCGGAGACGGTTTCCACGGACTACGACACCAGCGATCGCCTCTATTTTGAACCCCTGACCCAAGAGGACGTCTTCAACATTATCGAAGCAGAAGAACCGGACGGGATCATCATCCAATTCGGCGGCCAAACTCCCCTGAAATTGGCGGTTCCCCTGCAAAAAGCCCTGGAGGCATCGACGTTAAAAACCAAGATTTGGGGCACGTCCCCCGACTCCATCGACACCGCCGAAGATCGGGAGCGGTTCGAGAAGATCCTGCGACAACTCGATATCCAGCAGGCGCCCAACGGCATCGCCCGCAGCTACGAGGAGGCCCTGGTCATCGCCGGACGCATCGGCTATCCGGTGGTGGTGCGCCCCTCCTACGTTTTGGGGGGTCGGGCGATGGAGATCGTCTACTCCGATGAGGAGTTGGAACGGTACATGACCTTCGCGGTGCAGGTGGAACCGGAACACCCGATTTTGGTAGACAAGTTCCTGGAAAATGCCATCGAGGTGGATGTGGATGCGGTCGCCGACAAAACCGGAAATGTGGTAATCGGCGGGATCATGGAACACATCGAACAGGCGGGGATTCACTCCGGGGACTCGGCCTGTTCTATTCCCTTCCAAACCCTGTCCGAAACGGCGATCGAGACGATCCGCCGCCAGACGATCCAACTCGCCAAGGCTCTGAACGTGGTGGGGTTGATGAACATCCAGTTCGCGGTGCAGGGGGAACAGGTGTTTATTCTGGAAGCCAACCCCCGGGCGTCGCGAACGGTGCCCTTCGTCTCCAAAGCGATCGGCGTCCCCCTGGCGAAGATGGCGTCCCGGGTGATGTCCGGCAAGACGTTGGAGGAGTTGGGCTTCACTGAAGAACGGGTCCCCACCTATGTCTCGGTGAAGGAGGCGGTGCTGCCCTTCGCCAAGTTCCCGGGTACGGACGTGCTCCTCGGCCCGGAAATGCGATCGACTGGGGAAGTGATGGGCATCGATACGGACTTCGGACAGGCCTTCGCCAAGGCGGAACTGGCGGCGGGGCAGGTGTTGCCCAAGTCGGGGACGGTGTTCGTGTCGGTCAACGATCGCGACAAGGAGGCGATCGTCCCGGTGGTGCAAGATTTCCTGGATCTTGGCTTCAAGGTGACGGCTACCATCAACACCCGCAAGGTACTCTGGGAGCATGGGGTCAAGGTGGACATGGAGTTGAAACTCCACGAGGGGCGGCCCAACGTCTTGGACGCGATCAAAAACCAGGCCGTGCAGTTGGCGATCATCACCCCCTCCGGGGAGGAAGCTCGGGCGGATGGAATCAAGATCCGGCGATCGGCCCTGGCCTACAAGGTGCCGATCATCACCACCATCGCCGGGGCTAAGGCCACCATCGCGGCGCTGCGATCGCTCACCCAGACTTCCTTTGATGTGAAGGCGGTTCAGGACTACTACGTTAAATAGAACCCTTCGGGGACGGGGGCGGATTGAAAAATCTTCCCCCGCAATCCCCGATCTCTGTTATAATGGTTTACTGCACAAATAAGCGGACGTGGCGGAATTGGTAGACGCGCTAGATTTAGGTTCTAGTGTCCTCGCGACGTGAAGGTTCAAGTCCTTTCGTCCGCATTGATCGCCCAAACCGACGGCTTTGACAGTTCGTTGAATTTTTGAAATGGCCGATTTCACCTTTGCAGATCTTTTCGCCGGAATTGGGGGATTCAGAATCGCCCTCGAATGGGCGGGATTGAAATGCCTTTACTCTTGCGAAATCAATGAATCTTGCCGTCAAGTTTATTATGAAAATTTCGGCGAATATCCGGAACCCGACATTTCGGAAATTGACTTTTCCACCCTTCCCGATGTCAATCTAATAACGGCCGGTTTTCCCTGCCAACCCTTCAGCATTTGCGGCAGGCGACGGGGGTTCTCGGACAAACGAGGTACGATATTTTTCTATCTCTGCGAACTCTTGAAACACAAGCAGCCAGACGTTTTTATTTTGGAAAATGTCAAGCATTTGCTGCATATTGAAAATGGAAAGACGTTTCAAATTATTTTAAATGAACTCCGCAATTTGGGCTATTTCATCAGCCACGAACTTTTGAACGCCAAAGACTTCGGATTGCCCCAAAACCGGGAAAGGGTTTTTATCGTCGGCTCGAAATATAAGCGGTTTGAGTTTTATAAGTTGCCGAAAATAACGCCCATTCCCCGCTTGAGAGAATTTTTATTGCCTCAAGATAACTTCGATTATCTGTCTCCGGAGGAATACACCCTGATCGAGAATCCCAAACAACAAGATTCGGGGTTGATTTTTGTCGGTTACAGAAATAAAAGTATTTGGAAAAAAGGAGTCCGCCCCAATACCGAACATTTATCGCGAGTTCACCGCCAACCGAATCGGATTTATTCCGTTGATGGAGTTCACCCCACTTTACCGTCTCAGGAGTCGTCGGGCCGATTTTTTATTTATTTGCCCGAGGAAGACCGGGTGCGGAAATTGACGTTGGAAGAATGTTATAAAATTATGGGTTTTCCTGATAATTTTAAAAAAACGCCTTCCACCGCAGATGCCTATCGCCAGATCGGAAATTCCGTCGCCACGACCGTCGTTAAAGAATTGATACGGGAAATGATAAATCAAGACATTTTTTACAGCACTCCAAACCGTCAAAATACGGCAATTTTGGATAAAAGTTTGCAGCCCGTACAACTGTCCATCCCCGGTTTACAGATTACCAGTTTGTCATGAATCATGCAGAAAAACTCAATCAAATCTATCAAAGAGTTGTCAAATTCAATAAGTCCGAATTGACGGAGTTAAAAAATGAAATACCCGAACATATCAAAAAATATATTAATATAATTGCAGATCGATGCCGTTCAAACAGAGGAGTCTATACTGTACTTGTGACGCTTCTTGTCCACAAGAGTTTGTATCCACAACAGGATATTCGCTATCATCAGGAACAACTAGATAATGGTTTTTCGGGGAGAACTATAGATACAAAATATATTACGCCAACTTTGCGGAAGTTGAAACTTCCAGCAATGGCTGAAAGTGGTTGGTTGACGCGATCGCTTGAACAACCATATCCTTATACGCGAAACTATCAAGGGAAAATTGGGCATCGTAAAGTCAAAGTTGCTTTTTTAGAAATTATTGATTACATTCAAAATATCAATCCAAGATCTTCCGATTCGATTTTACTGCTTTTACTTAAAGAAGTTAAGGAGGTAAATGATCGCGCACAAAATGTTAAAATTTCTCCTCTAGATCATCCCGAACGTTTAACAATTGACTTTTTAATTTATTCTATATCGTTACATTTCAACACCAATTATCATGAAAGAGGTGCATCCAAACTGCCTGTTTTAGCATTCTATACAATTTTTAGTTTGTTGATCCAGCAACTTGAAAGATATCAAGGCTGTAAATTAAAACCTTTGGGAAGTCACACGGCATCTGATTTGACTTCAAAAACTGCTGGCGATATTGAAATTATAGATATCAACAAAAACTTAATTGAAGCTATAGAAATCAAGCACAATAAACCGATCAATAGTTCAGTCATATCAATTGCCAGGGAAAAAATAGAGAGATTTAATCCACGCCGATATTGCATATTTTCGTCATCCGATATTGATGAAACACAGATCCTCAACGAAATTCGGCAGGTTTCTATCGATCATGGATGTGAATTGATTGTGAATGGGACAATTCCAACACTAAAGTATTATTTGAGATTGATCTCTTCTTTAGATGATTTTGTTTCCCTTTATTCTGACTTAGTTCGAGAAGACACTGAAATTCAACTCACTCACAAAGAGAAGTGGCAAGAAATTATTGTCAATTTAAATCGTCTGTAAAAAAAATTTGATTCACTTTCTTTGGCTGACAGATTTGGTAGAGATAATCATTTACCCCTCCCGATTCCTTCCGTCAGTCAAACAGGCTGAGAACGAGCGATCGCGCCATTTCCTCGATCAAAAATAATCCCGCCACGGAATTTCCCGCCGCGTCCAGGGGGGGAGAATAACAGGCGATCGCACCCCAACCCGGAACCACCGACAGCACCGCCCCACTCACCCCGGACTTGGTGGGGAGTCCCACCCGCACCGCAAACGAACCGGACGCCTCATATAATCCGCAGGTCATCATCAACGCCTTAACCTGCCGGCAACCCTCCGTCCAAGCCGGTTCGGGAGGTTCGAGCAACAACAGCCCCAATTGGGCCAGATCCGCCACCGTCCCTGACAGGCAGCAGATGTGATTGTAAGTGTCCAGGGTGAGAGCCGCATCCTCCACATAACCCGCCCGGGCCAACTCCGCCGCGATCGCCTGATTCCGAGAATTGGGAACCGATCGCACCGAAGCCAGCAACCCCCCATCCAACCGCAGGTTACACCCCGCCGCAGCATTCAACCAATCGCAAAACCGCCGACACCGAGTCGCCCCATCTTCCCCTGTGAGTAAACCCGCCAAAGCGATCGCGCCGCTATTGATCATCGGATTGCGGGGCCGGCTGCCGTCGATTTGCAACTGTTCCAGACAATTAAACGGGCGATCGGACGGTTCCATCCCCAACCGGGCGAAAACCCCCTCCGACCCCAACTCCACCAGCACACGCAGCAGCAGAAACGGCTTCACCACGCTCATCAGGGGAAATACGCGATCGCGATCGCCGCCGTCGTAAAATCGACCGTCCACCCCCAAAACCCGCACCGCCAACGCCCCCGGATCAGCCGCTGCCAGTTGCGGGATGTAGGTGGGGAGGGTCCCCTGCCGGCTTCGAGATCTCGCCGCGATCGTCCAGCCTTCGAGTTGCACCGGATTCAAACTCAACCGTTTTGTGGGGGAATTCATGGCGCGAGGTAGGTGAATCTCCCGTCATCCCCGCGAGGAAAGACGGTGAAAGGATATTAAGTCAAGAATCTTAACCCATTTTTACCCAAATGGAGGCGACTGGGTGTCCTTCCCTGTGGCAATATGGGTGAGGGAAAAAAAGTAATGATTGATGCTAAATTTGCCCCATTCCATAATGAATACCTGTAAGCGCTGGCTGAAAACCGGCATCCTCACCCTTTTACTGTGCGTCCTCTCCGTCGGACTGAGCGCTGCCTGGTGGGACTTTGGGAGCGATTCCACTCCCAAACGAGAAAGTGTCTTGCCCGCCGGAAACGCGATTACCGACGGCAAAGCCCTACTGCGGTACGCCCTCCCCATCGACAACGAACCCATCCGCAAGGTTCAGGGGAGTTTAGAAGAAATTGCCACCCGAATCCGAGGAAAACGCTGGAGTCCGATCAAGGGAGATATCACGACCGCTTCCCGGGTGTTATCCGGTGAAAAATCTGAGATTCTCGCGAGTATCCCCGAAGATCGTCAGGCGACAGCCGAAGCGATTATCGAAACACTCCAGGGCGAAATCGAGGCATTGCGGGAAGCCCTCGAAGTCAAAGATGGCGAAAGACTCCTGCAAACCCGGGCTGAAATGTTGGCCCAGGTGAACGAAATCGAGGAACTGATGGTCGAGGAATTTCCCTTTGAAGTCCCGCCCGAATATGCCGATCTCCCCCAACTCAAAGGTCGCGCTACCGTCGAAATGACCACCGACAAGGGGGATATTACCCTGGTGGTTGACGGCTACAGCGCCCCCGTGACGGCGGGAAATTTCGTCGATTTGGTGCGGCGGGGATTCTACGACGGATTGGAATTCATCCGTTCGGAACAGTCCTACGTCCTGCAAGCCGGCGACCCCCCCGGCCCAGACGAAGGATTTATCGACCCAGATACGGGCGAATATCGGGCCGTACCGTTGGAAATTTTGGTGCGCGGCGACGATGCGCCCACCTACGGCATCACGCTGGAGGCGGCGGGCCGCTACCGCGATCAACCCGTCCTGCCCTTTTCCGCCTATGGAACCGTGGCGATGGCTCGCCCGGAAGCAGACCCTGACGGCGGTTCGTCCCAGTTTTTCTTCTTCTTGTTTGAACCGGAACTGACCCCTGCCGGACTGAATTTGCTCGACGGTCGCTATGCCGTTTTCGGATATGTGACGGAAGGCAAAGAAGTGCTGGAGAAATTGGGTCAGGGCGATACGATTAAATCGGCTAAGGTCGTCCGAGGGGCAGAAAATTTGGTCTAACCCAAAAAGGCGCTTGAGGCTCGGATTTGAGTTGATCTCCTTTCGGGTCGGGGTGGCGATCGCCTCCGGCCCGAAATTTTTGACTGTGGTGCGATCGCGTTGTTGCCCTTGGGCGCCTTTGTCCGAAAACTGCTATAAAATCTGTAAAGTTGCCATTTTAACTGCGAGTTGTGCCAGCTATGGCTATTTTAGAATTAATTTCTGTCGCCGGTTTGGGTGTCTTGGTGGGATTATTATTGGTCAATATCAATACCAATCGGGAGCAACAGCGACAGCTCGACAATGCGTTTTATCAGTTAATTGACTCCCAGGACGGCCGCGTTTCTTTGATTCAACTGGCTGCTGTGGCGCGGGTGAGTGCCGATGTCGCCCAACAGTATTTGGACAAGCAGGCGGGGGTGTTCGCCGCCATTCCCGAAATGGACGAAGATGGCAATACGTTTTATCAATTTCCCCGTTTGTGGCTTCCGAAACAAGTCCCGCCGCCACGCAGTGAGAGCGACTGGTGAGAGATTCATACAAAGCCCCCAGAATTGGAGGTTTGGGGGCCAACAATTAGTCAATACTTTTCAACTCAAAGCCCCCAATTCTGGGGGGAACTGGAAGATTGACGGCTCCCCTCTCCCAGGATTGGGAGAGGGGTTGGGGGAGAGGGCGAGTCTCTCAAGCCCCCCTAACCCCCCAATTTTGGGGGGAACTGGAAGATTGACGGCTCCCCTCTCCCAGGATTGGGAGAGGGGTTG
>JBNGCR010000148.1:0-13909 GCA_050045915.1 Limnospira sp. | reverse complement strand
AAGGGGGATTTAGGGGGATCGTTGCTGACGTTATCAATAAAGCAATGTGACGATCGCGGCGATTCCAAAACTCAGGATGATGACTCCGGAGATGCGGTTCACCCACCGCAGGGCGCGATCGCCGAATTTGTCCCGAAATAACCCGATCGAACCCACTAAAAGCAGCCACCAAAGCGCCGATCCTAAGAATACCCCCAGCACCAAAATACTCGCTCCTAAATAGCTGTTCGCACCCGCCAAACCTAAGCCGGCAAAGATGGCGACGAAGGAAAAAATCGTCATCGGATTGGTGAGGGTGAGGAAAAATGTCGAGGCGTAGGCGCCCGCGACGTGGTTGACATTCGCGGCTTCTCGGGCGGGTTTATCGAAAAATGTTTTTAATCCTAAATAGCATAAAAATAGACCGCCCAAAATTCGCAGTAGGATTTGTTGGTCGATCAATAAATTCGAGATTGCTGTGAGTCCGAATCCCGCGATCGCACCGTACACCGCATCCGCACTGGCGGCACCCAATCCGGTCACTAAACCGACCGTTTTTCCTTGGGTTAGCGATCGGCGAATGCACAAAATGCCGATCGGCCCGACGGGGGCGGCGATGGAAAAACCGATCAGCAAACCTTGGGCTAGAAAGTTGATATTCATCTTTTTTATCCTTTTTTTGACAGGCAGGATGCCTGTGCTACTCGGTTGGGTTGAGGGGGAGTTCGGCGGTTTCTTTGTTGGTCGATAAGACGACGGTCGTGCGGGTTCTTTGAATGCCCGCAAGTCCCTTTATTTCCTCGCTGACGACTCGTTCTAAGTCGCGAGTATTGCGACATCGAACTTTTAATAAATAGTCGTCGTCTCCGGTGACGTGGTGACATTCCACTACCTCGGATAATTCCTGGATTCGCTGTAAAAATTTGGCGCGATATTTGGGTTGTTGGAGGGTGATGGCGACGAATGCGGTCAAGCCGCATCCCACGGCCTCCGGGTCTACGATCGCCGCATAGCCGCGGATGACGCCCCGTTCCTCCAGGCGCCGCACCCGATCCGCCGTCGCCGGGGCCGAGAGTTGCAGGACACTCGCCAACTCAGACCAGGTGATCCGGCCCTGGGTGACTAAATACTGAATGACCTTGATATCGATGGCATCCACGGCTCGTAACCTTGTTTTCCTATGTTTTGCTTCAGTATAGCATAATAAAATTAAGTCATTCAACCCAGAGCTTATTAAAATAACGTTATCTTGCCATTCGGATTTGGATTGTAAGGTCAGATTGGTTTTTGACCTCCCTTGGCAAGGTGGGGGCCCTTGTCCGTCGCCTGACTGCCGACGGCTAAAGCGGGGGATACCAGCTTTTCAGGCGGTCCTCGGTGGCGTCGCCGAGGGATGCGATCGCGGTGGTTTCCGGTTGCGGCGGTAATGTCTGATATCCGAGAAATTGCAGCGTCCCGGAGTCGATCGCAATTTCGACGGGTTGAAGTCGCAACATCTCGCGAATTTCGGCTTCTATTTTTTGGATTAATTCGGTTTCTATTTTGTCCAAAATTGTCCCCACCCTCATGTAACAATCGTTGTCAACAGAATCGGGGGTATTGTGATATTTGTGGAGGATGCCGAACGGTTGGGCTCGGCGGCGGAAGTCATCCAAATCGTCGGGAAAATTGACATGGCGACGCGGCCACCCCGTCAACACCGCCACGTCACCCTGGACTTGAAACGATCGCTCGAAGGGATGCAGGTTTCGGCTCAAAAAACCGTAGTCTTGCCCGGAATTGTAGCCACCAAATTGAATCGGCATCGGCAGGCGATCGCATATTTTTACGAATGTTATAAATCCCGATAAATCGATATATCGATATTCCTGTCGCCGTTCCAAAAACCAGCGGTTGAGGATTCCCACCGGCGTGGTTCTGCCCTCGCAGCCGAGGATTGTGGCGTGAATTTGGGGGAAGGGTTCGGGTCGAAAGCGGTTCCCCAGGCGATCGCTCAAATGGGTTTGGATGGCTCGAATCAGTTGGGCGAGTTCGGGGGATTTGCGATCGCTATAGAAGGCGACAAGGCTGACATTCGGCGTGGCGGGGATGACAATTTTAGTCATTAGATATCAATCGTAAATAAGTCCAAAATGATATTAAAATTATTGGGTCGATTATTCAAATTAGAAGCCGATCGCGCCCAAGGTTTTCAGCGTCATTTGTTGCGCTACAGTCAACCCCGCCGTCGCCCCAATTTTCATCCCCTCATACAGTCGGGTTGCCCGCAATATTTTCAAACAGTTTCCCGTCTCCACATCCCACAGCCGCACGGTCTGATCCTGGGAACCACTCGCCACCATTTTTCCCTCCGGAGAAAACGCCACCGACGAAACCAGATGTTCGTGTCCCGCGCAGACGTGGCGGCAGGTGCCCGACTCGAAATCCCAAATTCGCACGGTGCGATCGTGGGACGCGCTGGCGATCGCCTTTCCGTCGGGACTCCAAGACACCGCAAATACCCAATTTTCGTGTCCTTCCAGCGTCTTCAAACAGCCCCCACTTTCAAGATCCCACACTTTCAAAGTTTTGTCCGTACTGCCGCTGACCAGGCGCTTTCCGTCCGGGTGAAATGCCACCGAATAAACCCGGTTCGTATGCCCCAATAAAACCTTCAAACATTCCCCGGTTTTCACATCCCAAAGCCGCACGGTTTTCGCGGAACAACAACTGGCGATCCGCCCCCCGTCGGGGCTGAAGGCGACCCCCAAAATTTTCTCCGCGTGTCCCAGCATCGTTTTCAGACATTGCCCGGTTTTGAGATCCCACAATTTGACGGTATTATCGGCGCTGACGGTGACGAGGGTTCGACTGTCGGGATCGAAGGCGACGCCGTAGACCCAATCCCCGTGTCCGTGGAGGATTTGGAAGCAGTTTTGATAGTCCACATCCCACAGTCGCACGGTATTATCGGTGCTGCCGCTGGCGAGAATTTGGCCGTCCGGGCTGAAGGCGAGGGCGTAGATAAAATCTCGGTGGCCCTGCAGCGCCCGCAAATACTCCCCCGTGTCGTAATTCCACAGCTTCACCGTCGGGTCATTGCTGCCGCTGGCGAGGTGGTAGCCCCGAGGGCAGAACGCCACGGGTAGCGCCCAGTCCGTGTGGCCGTACCAGGTTTTCAGACAGCGCCCCGTCCGGGTATCCCACAGGCGCACCCGCTGATCTAAACTGACGCAGACGAGGGTGTAACCGTCCGGGCTGAAGGCGACGGAAAAGATCTGGTTGGTGTGTCCGTAGAGGGTTTTGACGCACTCGCCGGTTTGGATGTCCCACAGCCTCACGGTGCTGTCGCCGCTGCCGCTGGCCAGAATTCGGCCGTCGGGACTGAAGGAGAGGGAGTAGATGCCGCCGCCGTGTCCGCTGTAGGTGGCGATGCAGTCGCCGGTGCGGACGTCCCAGAGTTTGACGGTGCGATCGCCGCTTCCGGTGGCCAGAATTTTTCCGCCGTCGCCGAAGGCCACGGCCCGCACCCAACCGCCGTGTCCGTCCAAGGTGTTCAGACAGTCCCCGGTGCAGGCGTCCCAGAGTTTGACGGTGCGATCGTCGCCACCGCTGGCGACCCGCTTTCCGTCCGGACTGAAGGCGACAGCCCGAATCCAGCTTTCGTGACCGCCGCAGGTCTGCAAACATTCCCCCGTGAGTCGATTCCACAGCCTCACCGTCCCGTCTCCGCTGCTGCTGGCTACCGTTTGGCTGTCGGGGCCGAAGGCGACGGAAAACACCTCATTTTCGTGGTCGGTGCAGGTTTTCAGACAGATGCCGTCCCGGACGTTCCAAAATTTTACGGTGTGGTCGGCGCCGCCGCTGGCGAGGATTTCCCCGTCGGGGCTGAAGGCCACCGATCGCACCCAGTTGGCGTGACCTTCGCAGATTCCCAGCAGTTTGCCGGTTTTCACCTCCCACAGCCTCACGTTGCAGTCCGTGTCGCAGGTCGCCAGGATTTTCCCGTCGGGACTGAAGGCGGCGGAGAGGATGTTGCCGAGGGTTTCGGTGAACACGCATTTGGAGAGGTCGGAACCGGTGAAATCCACGTTCCGCAGCGGCATCCCCTGGAGGTAAGCCTGCGAGATCGTCAAATTGGAGAAGTCGTAGCCGCCGATGTCGATTTTGCCCTGGCGGAACAGGTTGAGGAGGTTTCCGGCCAGATAGCCCACCGTGCGGGCGGGTTTTTGGCGTTCCCGGTCCAGGATTTCGGTCAAAATGGCGGCGATCGCATCTTCGGACCCGAGTTGTGACTTTAAGCGATCGAGGGTGGGTTGTAAAATTAGGTTAATTTGGGTGTCGCGGATGTAATCTTTGGTCTGGGCTTCGATCAAAGCGTGGGTTTGCAATAGGGCGATATTTTGGGTGAGAATTTCCTCGCAGACGCGATCGATGAAGCGATCGGTGGCGTATTCCATCACCACGGGTTGCTGGGTGAAACAGTTATCGACTTTTTCCAAAAACGATCGCCGCTGCAAAGATGCGATCGCCTGCAACAAATCTTGGGGAGAAACGGCGGCGACAAAATCTTCCCGCAGTTCCGATATGGGGACGGGTTCCCGTTCGATCGCCAGCCAATACACGATCGCCTGTTCCAACTCCGTGAGGCGTTCAAATTGGCTGTCCAATAAATCGCGAATATCGTCAAAAATAAACGCTCCCTGGCGGATCACCTCCAAAAATTCCCCCAAATTGCCCTCGAAAAAATCTCGGATCGCCGAAGCGACGATATTCAACGCCAGGGGATTTCCCGCGTAGCGATCGGTCAACAATTGCCAGTCCGCCTCGGTGCCCGAAAACGACCCTTTCGTTTCAAAAATCGCCTGTCCCGCCTCCGAAGGCAAACCGATCAACGGCAGGCAGCGGACCGGGCGATTTTCCCCCTCCAAGGCCGAAAGTCCGGCGGGTTTTTCCCGGGAAGTCAGGATCAGACAGCTTCGATGTTGGGTTTCCCCGATCGCCCGAAATAGCTGTCCGTAACCTTCATAACCCGCCCGAAAACGCCCCGTGCGATCGCCCCCCTGCAAGATCGATTCCACGTTGTCGAGCACCAGCAGACAGCGGCGGTTGCGGAGAAAATCCAACACCAATCGGATGCGGCCGTCGGGAGATTGGGGGAGACTCACCTGCTGAGAATTGCCGAGAAATTGAATCAAATCCGCCAAAATATCCTCCACCGCCGGGGCATTGCGGAGGCTGCGCCAAATCATCAAGTCAAAATCAGTTTCCAACGCCAAAATTGTCTTGGCGGCGAGGGAGGTTTTGCCGATTCCTCCCATCCCCAACAGCGTCACCAGGCGGACATTTTCTGTTGCGATCCACCGTTCCAATATTTCCTGTTCTTCCGTCCGCCCGAAAAAGACCGAGACATCGGGCGCTTCCCCCCAATCCCGCATTTTCTGGGGCGCGGCGGGGGGCGGCGAGGGCGCTTCCGTCGTTTCTGCGGGAGTCGGTTCCGGTGGGGATTCCTGCTGATTGTAGCGTTCGAGGGTGGCGCGAAATGTCTTCTTCGTCACCTTCTCTTCGAGTCCTTGGGAGAGGAGGTTCCACAGTTCCGAACCGACGATGCGGATGTGGGTTTCGGAACAGTAGCAGTGGGCGGCGATGTCGGCGTATTTCTGACCCGCCCAGGACCCCCGAAAAATCTCCATCTGCACCGTGGACAGGTGTCTGTCGGTTTTGCTGAAAACCAATCGATCCGCGATCGCCAGTGCTGTTTCGACATTCATGACTGTTCCTTATCCGAGGGAATGATATCTAATCATACTTTTTCAAACATTTTCCCAATCTTGTCAAGAAATATCTATCCGAAAATATTAAGAAATGTTAATCCAAGGCTCCGACGTATGACCATCGAGTGTTATCTCGTAACCGAAATCACCCTCGAAACTGGATCGAAGTCAGATCAACGGGCGATCGCTCAGTCAATTCTCAGAATCGACACCCATTTTTTCAGCTTCTTTTCAGGGAGGGGGACGACATCAATTGATTGTCTCAACTCCATACCTTTTCAAACATTTTCATATTGAGTTTTTTGGTTTTACCGGCTATGTTTATATCAACTGAAAAATTCGGATTTTTAAATCCTTCATCAAAATTAAAGAGCGGACAAAAACATCCGATTTTCAGTCCTATTAAACAAAATTTGAGAGGATTAAAAATGGCAATTTTTAACGTCAATACCCCCTTCGATATCGTCGCGCCCGACGGTTTGACCAGCTTGCGGGAAGCGATCGCCGCCGCCGCCGACACGCCGGAAGTCGATACAATTAACCTCAGTAATATTGTCGAGCTAGAGAGTCCCATCGCGATCGAGGCGGGCAACAATTTAGAACTGAATGGAAACGGTCAATTTTCGGGGGTGGACGGCAACGGCCAAACCGCACTTTTTGACATCCGCCGCGGTGCCGAAGTGCGGTTTGAAAACCTCTCCCTCAACGGAGGACTCGCCCGGGGAGGCAACGGGTTCCGAGGCGGCGGCGGCGGCGGCGGTTTGGGCGGCGCCATCTTTACCGGCGGCGACGTCACCCTCGAAAACGTTATATTCCGGAATAACCAAGCGATCGGCGGCAACGGTTTCAACGGCCGCGGCGACGGCGGACGGGGCGGCAACAACTCCGGCGACGGCATGACCGGTTTCGACGGCGGCAGCGGTGGCGCATTCAGTCTGACGACTTTCGATCAGGTGGCCCCGGGCGGCGAGGGCGGCTTGGGAGGCGATGCCGCAACCTCCGGCGGCGATGGCCCCGTTACGGGTACGGGTGGCGGCAGCGGCGGCGGCGGTGGCGGTGGCTTCGGGGGTGAGGGTGCATTCCTCGGCGCCCGCGACGGTGCCAGTGGGGGCGACGGTGGCGTCGGCAACTTCGGCGGCGGTGGCGGTGGCGGCGGCGGCGGTGGCGGCGGCGGTGCCAACGTTTTGGGCGGTAACTTCGGCGGCGGCGGTGACGGCGGTGCGGGGGGCGCGGGCGGCGCCTTTGGCGGTCGGGGTGAAGATGGTCAAAACGGCGAAGATGGCAATTCCACTTTCGACGGCAACGACTCCGGCATCGGCGGCATCGGCGGTGACGGCGGCGGCGGGGCCGGCTTGGGCGGCGCCATCTTTGTCGATGACGGGACGCTGACCCTCGAAGGCAATATCCTGTTTGAAAATAACTCGGCGGCGGGGGGCACCGGATTTGAAGACGGACAGGGTAAAGGCGGTGCGGTCTTTGTCCGCGACGATTTCGAGGGCCGGGTCGTCGTCTCGGGAGACAATTTCGCTGCGGCTAACATCCGATTTATCGAGAACAATGCCTCCGACGACGACAATATCACCCGCCCCGGCGGCGCCCCCAATATGATCTTCACCGACAACCCCGACACCTTTGGAAATATCGAGTTCCAACCCCGCGTGCCCCAAGGTCAAAATAATCCGTTGGGCAATATCGATGTCGGTTTTGATAGTGTCCCCACCTTCGTCGATGAAAATGGGGACGGAGATCTCGACCTGTTCATCGGCGCCAACGACGGGACGATCGCGATCGCCCGTAACCTCGGCACGGCAACCGCTCCGGCTTTCGACACCCCCATCGTGATTCGCGACGTCGGCAACCGCAGCACCCCCACTTTCGTCGATATTGACGGCGACGGCGACAAAGATCTGTTCTCCGGAGATACCTTCGGCCGGATTCACTTCTATCGCAACCGCGGCGGTGTCAGCGGCGCCAGTTTCGAGCCCCCCGTCATCAATCCCTTCGGAATCAGTGGCGGCGGCGGTTTGTCCCATCCCGCCTTCGCGGATATCGACGGCGACGGCGACGCCGATTTATTTGTCGGCACCGCCACCGGGACGACCCTTTTCTTCCGCAATACCGGCACCCCCACAAACCCCAATTTCGTCCGCGGCGACAACAATCCCTTCGGCCTGACGGCGGTTTCCGGTTCGGCGGCGCCCGACTTTTTCGACGCCGAAAATGACGGCGATTTAGACGCTTTTATCGGGACGGAAGACGGAACCAGCATCTATTTCATCAATCTGGGAACTCCGACATCGCCCCTGTTTGTCAATACGTCCACCAACGCCATCGCCAACCCGGTGCCTTCCAATTCTCCGATTCAGTTGCCGGACAGTTTGCCGGATGTGGGTATCAATGCGACACCCGTTTTGGTGGATATCAATGGCGACGGTTTCCTCGATGCCTTCATCGGCGAAAATAATGGTACGGTCAATTTTGTCAACGGCGTCATCGAAGGTGACGACCATTTGAACTGGGAAGGCGCCGGCGATGAATTGCTCGGCGGAGATGGGAGTCCGGACGAGTTGCTGCTTCCCGCAGTTCAACTCGAAGTCCCAATCGACACGCTGCGGTTGATAGACGAGCTGCGGTTGGAGAACGGAATCCTCCAACCCCTCGACCTGGGCGCCGATGTAAATAGCTTTCCGATTCTCGCGGGAACTGATGAAATGACGCTGTTTTGAATCCCCTGGGGCGCAAGATGCAGCGCCCCTACCGGCGAAGATAATTGGGAAGATTGTACGGTATTCAACCGCGTCTTATATTATCCCCCTGTATCAATTCCTTGATATGGGGGGATTTTGTCGGGCAACTGCGGGCAACCCTATAAGGTTGCCCCTACGGGTGGCTGGGGGGATGCCCTACATAACCATACTTTTTCAAACATTTCTACATTTCCTCAAGAAAGATCTCCCATCAAAGGTTAAGAAATATTGCGATCGCTCGCCCATCCAAAATCGTGGGGTCGAACTTTGTAACCGAAATCACACTGAAAAGCCGATCGCAATCCCGCCGACAAGCGATTTCTCAGTTAATTCTCAGGATTCACCCTTCTTTTTTCAGTCTGTTCTCAGCCACAGAACTATCGGATTGAAAAATTTGGGCAATTTTCCAAACTCCATACATTTCCAAACGTTTTCATATTGAGTCTTTTTATCGCACTGGTTATATTGAGTAGCAAGCGAACAGCCAATCAGTTCGGCTTCCTAAATTCAAGGAGACAATCATGCAACTCACCTATCGTGGCTTACCTTACATCGTTCCTTCTGCTTCCACCCAAGTGGCATCTCAATCCACCTATAAATATCGTGGCATCACCTATAAATCTCGGCACGGCGTGGAGGCGATCGCGCCCTCGGATCGGAGCTTTAAATATCGCGGAGTCGCCTATCAAAAGGGCGGGCAGACGATTGAAAAAGACAATATCAACAATCTGGAACTATTTCTGTCTCTCATTTGAGCGATTAATCGCATTTTAAAAACAACACAAAATCCGGGTTGTCAGAAGTTCTGGAAACAACCGATAGCAACCCTTTTCTAAAATTTAGGAGGCAATACAATGGCGACGATTCCTGTGACTATTTCCGTCGAAAACCTGGCCCCCGAAAACGGGACATTTCTCACCCCCCTCTGGTTCGGATTTCACGACGGAACCTTCGACACCTACGATCGCGGACGGCCCTCTTCCCCCGGCTTGGAACGGCTGGCGGAAGACGGAACCACCGATGTCATTTCCGAGGAATTCGATTTGGCGGGTTTCGGGACGGTTCAGGGTGCGATCGTCGGCACAGAGGACACTCCTGGACCCATCGACCCCGGCGAAATCGCCACATTTACCGTCGAACTCGACAGCGACGATCCAGGCAGCGCGTTCTTCAATTACGCCTCGATGATCATTCCCAGCAACGACTTCTTTATCGCCAACGGCAACGAACGCGCCCACCCCATTTTTGACGAAGAAGGAAACTTCATCGGCGCCGACTTTATTATCGCCGGAAATAACGTCTTAGATGCCGGTACGGAAGTCAACGACGAAATCCCGGAAAACACCGCCTTTTTCGGACAGCAAATCCCCGACACCGGGGAAGTTGAAAATGGGGTCGTCACCCTGGCGGAGGGTTTCATTCCGGGGGGAAATATTCTCAGCGACCCGGATTTCGCCGCAGCCGATTTCACCGCGCCGGATTACGAAGTTGCCCGCATCCGCGTTTTCCAAACCGAGGAAATTGACGAACCCGTTGACCTCTCTTCCATCCTCACCGGCAGCCAAGAAGTTCCCCAATTTACCGGTTCCCCCGCCACCGGATCGTCTTCTTTAACCCTCAATGAAACCGGGGACGGCCTCGAATACAGTCTCACCGTTTTCGGGTTAGATTTCGGCGCAGTTTTGGGGACGGAACCGCAGACCCCCGAAACTTACGATGATGTCACCCGCATTCACATTCACAACGGAATTCGGGGCGAAAATGGGCCGGTTGCGATCGGGCTATTCGATCTCGTCGCGCCGGAAGCCGGGGGTCAAGATGCCGACGATTTTAATATTGTCGAAAATCCCGACGGTTCCGTTACATTATCCGGAATTTGGGAAGAAACCGACCCGGCTTTGATTCCCCTGAGTGAGTTTGTCGAAGAGATTCAAAATGCCGAACCGGGCGAAGATATCGGATTGTATTGGAACGTCCACACCGAAGCTTTTCCGGGGGGTGAAATTCGCGGACAACTGCGACAGGGAGCATTGCAAGAACCCGAACCCAAACAAATTTTAATTGAAGTCGAAAATTTGGCGCCGGAAAACGGCAGTATCGTCACGCCGTTCTGGTTCGGCATCCACGACGGCAGTTTTGATACCTTCGAGCCCGGCGCCCCTGCCCCCGTCAGCGTGGAAATTCTCGCCGAAGAGGGGTTCGTCGGTTTGGAAGGGTTGACCCCCGACTATCCCAGCTACGAAGGGACGGATTTTGAAGGTTTGGATTTGGCAAATTTGCCCATCGTCCCCCTCTCCATTTCGGGTCAATTTGCCGACAGTTCTGCGGCCGATAATGGCGGGATTCAAGGCATCGTCACCCCCCCGGACGATCCCCTCGCCATTCCCGTCGGAGAAACGGCGAGTCGCACCGTTGCGGTGCAAGATCCGGCGGTGAACCGTTTCCTTAGTTACGGCGCGATGATCTTTCCGAGTAACGATGCGTTCATCGGCGATGAAACGCCCCTGGAAATTTTTGATGAAGCGGGCAATTTTATCGGGGGCGAATTTATCATCGCGGGAGATGAAGTTTGGGATGCGGGAACCGAAGTCAATGACGAAATTATCGGAAATTTACCCTTCGACCTCGAAGGCGTGCAAATGGGAGTTCCGGAAAATGGGGTTGTCGCGTTGCACGAAGGTTTGCTCCCCCCCGGTTCGGGCGGCGTTCAAGATTTGATTCCCCCGTTCTCCAATTCGGATTTTTCTCAACCGGGTTATCAAGTGGCGCGAATTCGCATCACCGAAGTCGGCGGGGGCGAACCGGGACTTCCGGAAATCAGCATTTTTGCCGAACCGGACGAACCGATTTCGGAGTTGAACGAAGAACCGGGGACGTTTATTTTTCGGCTGTCTGAACCGGCGCCGGAGGGCGGTTTGGTTGTCAATTTTACCGCCGGAGATGACGACCCCGATCCGACTTCAATGGATGTGAATATCGGCGGCGAGGGCACCGAAAATATCGACGATTTCGACATCCGTCCGATCGCCGATTTTGTCTCCACCGTCACCATTGCAGAAGGTGCCACGGAAGCGCGGTTGGCGGTGACTCCGTTCTTGGACGGGTTAATCGAAAATCCGGAAACCATTTCGGCGGATTTGTTACCGGGTGAAGGATATACCGTCGCGGCGGAAAATACCCTGGCAAGTTTGACGATTTTGGATGGCGACGCCGAACTTCAGGGGGACGACAACATCGAAGGCGGCGACGGGGACGAAATCCTGCAAGGCGGGCTCGGCGATGATACCGTCAGCGGCGGTTTGGGAAGCGATCGCATCGAGGGAAATGCGGGCGATGACGTCCTGCGGGGCGACCTCAACAGCCGTTCCCCCGGCGGTTTGGAGGGCGGAGACGACACCCTCTCGGGCGGCTGGGGCGACGATCGCATCGGGGGCAAGGGTGGAAATGACGTGCTCTTCGGCGACGAGGGAGAGGATACCCTCTGGGGAGATGCGGGGGACGATCTCCTCGACGGCGGCTTGGGAAATGACCTGCTGTTTGGCGGTCCCGGAAGCGATGGTTTCGTCCTGACGGCGGGTTACGGAACGGATATCGTTGCCGATTTTGAAGTCGGTATCGACTCGTTCATTCTCGCCGGAAGTTTGAGTTTTGAACAACTGGAATTGACGCAGCAGGGCGGCGACGTCGAAATTAAATTCTCGGAGACGGATGAAGTCCTGGCGATGGTTTCCGGCGTGCAAGTTGACGACCTTTCCGGCAGCTTCGTTTAGGCATCAATTTCGATAAAAACTCGACGATGGGCCGGCATTTTCGCCGCCCATCCCACCCCACAGGAGGACTCGAAAAATGAAAACCGTTGCAGTCGGCGATTTGATTCCGAATTTCACGTTAAACAACATCAACGGGCGATCGGTCGATCTCGATAGCCTGTTGACTCAAGATGCGGTATCGATCTTGTTCGATCGCGGTCAGTGGTGTCCCTACGATAGCTTGGAATTGTGGATGCTTCAAAAGTTTTTCTTAAAGCAAGTTACCAACACTGAAAAACTGATCATCATTTCCCCCCGGGTTTCCCCCGCACTGATTGAAACTCTGGAAAAACAGTCTTTCCAACTGGAATTTTTGCTCGACCCCGAATATGAGGTGACGCGAAGCTTTGGTTTGATGCGTAAAATTCCCGCCTTTTTGCGATCGACCTACGAACGCTTCGGCATCCAGTGCGTCAATTCTGACAGTCTGGTGTGCGAACTGATGGTTCACGCCATCTACACGGTCGAGTGCGATCGCAGAGTCACCTATTCCTATATCGAAATGGAAGAAAAAAAGCCGTGCCATTTCCGAAACCGCCTCGCGGTTCGGGATGAAGAATATTGGCTGGCTTTGGTCTGAAACGGTTGATATCAAATTTTTTGGGGTGTCTCTATTCGATCCGAACGAATTTAAAATAGGAGAAACCGACATGAAATTCGACCGAAATATTTCGACTCTGACCGCAGTTTTTGCCTCTGTAACCGGACTCTTCGTGACTCATTCCGCTTCCGCAGCTACCCTGAACGGCGGATTCGAGGACGGTCTGAATGGCTGGACGGTTTTCGGAGATGTCAGCACCCAAACGGCCGATTTCGGTGTCGTTCCGACGGAAGGCTTATCCCAAGCCTTGCTCACAAATTCCGCATCTTTTGACGGAGACGGACTTAATTTTTCGGGCAATAATCCCCTGGAAGTGGCGGTTAATGATGGATTAGAAATACAGTTGGGTTTGACTCCCGGCAGTCTCAACCCCGGCGGGTCGATGTTCGGTGCATTTGAAGGGTCGGCGCTTCGGCAAACTTTCACCGCCAGCGAGGGCGATAGTTTGTCCTTCGATTGGAACTTTTTGAGCGACGACATGAGGAATGAAGATTTCGCCTTCGTGCTTTTGAATGGGGAATTGCTGACCCTGGCGAGTCTGACGGATGCGGTTTTACCTTCGGGAACTCCCTTCGCGACGGAAACCGGATTTCAAACGTTTACGCGATCGCTCTCTGCCGGAGATTATACCCTCAGTTTGGGCATCGTGGATGTGGATGATTTTGCCGGTTCTTCCGGGTTGCTGATCGATAATGTGATGCTGAGGGCTAATAATTCGGAACCCACCGCTTCCGTTCCCGAATACACGTCCGCGATCGCGCTTTTGAGCCTAGGGTTGCTGCTGTGTGTCGGACATCTTCGGAAGGCTTGAAAAGGTAATTCGGGTTCCAATTATTAAGGGGGATTTGGGGCGATCGATGTCGCCGAGAGGTAACTGAAGATCCCCCCCCAGCCCCCCTTAACAAGGGGGGAGAAAGAGAATTCAAAGTCCCCCTTTTTAAGGGGGATTTAGGGGGATCGATGTCGCCAATAGGTAACGGAAGATCCCCCCCAGCCCCCCTTATTAAGGGGGGAGAAAGA
>JBNGCR010000147.1:0-13920 GCA_050045915.1 Limnospira sp. | reverse complement strand
ATTCCCTATTCCCGACTCCCGACTCCCGACTCCCGACTCCCTATTCCCTATTCCCTATTCCCTATTCCCTATTCCCTATTCCCGACTCCCGACTCCCTATTCCCTATTCCCCGCACACAGCGCGACAAAAATGGAAAAGGCGCCTGGGAGTCTGGCCGAGTTTCGACCCCAAGCACCTCTTCCTTAGACCTCACTCCTCACACTTGCCAATCACTATAGCCGATTTTGGCAGATTGTCAAGCACTGATTCCTAAGCCACCGCCGGCTGAGGTTGGAACTGGAACATCGAGTAAATCACGTTGCGGCGGATATCCGTCATCATGTCCAGGAACAGTTCGTACCCCTCCCGCTTGTACTCGATCAGGGGATCTTTCTGACCGTAGCCCCGCAGTCCCACCGACTCCCGCAGGGCGTCCATCTGCTGCAAGTGTTCCCGCCACAGCGAGTCAATTTGCTGCAAGATGAAGAACCGCTCCGCATCCCGCATCAGTCCGGGGCGGATCTGGTTCACCTGGGCTTCTTTGATGTCGTAGGCGTTGCGGAGTTGCTCGTGGAGGAAGGTTTTGATCTCTTCCACGGTCATGTCGAACAGTTGTTCCGGCGTCAGATCCCGCAACAGGTAGACGAACTCCTTCGCCTTTTCGACCAGGGTATCGAGGTTCCACTCTTCCGAGGGCAGATCCGGGTTGATGTAGGCCTCCACGATGTCGTCCATCGTCTGTTCGCCGTACTTGATCACCTGTTCCTTGAGATCCTGCCCCTCCAAAACCCGGCGGCGTTCGGCGTAGATAGCGCGGCGCTGGTTGTTCATCACCTCGTCGTACTCGAACACCTGCTTCCGGATGTCGTAGTAGTAGGTTTCCACCTTTTTCTGGGCATTTTCGAGCGATCGCGTCAGCAACTTCGACTCGATGGGCATATCCTCTTCCACCTGGAACATGGTCATCATCCCGGCGACCCGTTCCCCGCCGAAAATCCGCAGCAAGTTATCCTCCAGACTCAGGAAGAACCGCGTCGATCCCGGGTCCCCCTGCCGTCCGGCCCGTCCCCGCAACTGGTTGTCGATGCGGCGGGACTCGTGGCGCTCCGTGCCAATAACGTGCAAGCCGCCCAGGGAAACGACCTCCTCGTGTTCCTTCGAGGTAAACCCTTCATACTCGGCCACGATCGCCTGGTAAACCTCCCGCATCCGCTGCACCACCGGGTCTGTCGTCGGCGCCTTCTCCGCAGCCACCGCCAAAATATCCTCAGCCCGCAGTTCCGGCAAACTCCGCTCCCCGTACATCGACACCGCAAAATCCACCGCATCCCGCAGCTTCTGTTCGGTCCCCTTCGATAACTCCGTGGGGAAAATGCTCGAAGACACCTTCCACGATTTCGGCTTCTGACCCGACGGGCTAAACCCCTGCGGCTTGCCGCGCCGGGACGCGCCCGGGATCTGGGGGATCGCCAATTCCCGCTCGTCCTCCGGCTTCACAATCCGGGGCATGAAATATTCCCGCAGCTTCAACCGCGCCATGTAGTCGGCGTTCCCCCCCAGGATGATATCCGTCCCCCGTCCCGCCATGTTGGTGGCGATGGTGACGGCGCCCTTGCGTCCCGCCTGGGCGACGATCTCCGACTCTCGCTCCACATTTTCGGGCTTGGCATTGAGGAGGTTGTGGGGCACCTGCTGCTGGGACAACAGACTCGCGAGTACCTCCGACTTTTCGACGCTGGTCGTCCCCACCAGTACCGGACGGCCCATCTGGTGCATTTCCGCGCACTCCTGGGCGATGGAGATCCATTTCCCCCGCTCCGTCTTGTACACCACATCGGACAGGTCTGCCCGACCCGTGGGGCGGTTGGTCGGCACCACCGTCACCCGCAGGTTGTAAATTCTTTCAAATTCGACCTCTTCCGTCTTCGCCGTCCCCGTCATCCCGGAGAGTTTCGGGTACAGCAAAAAGAAGTTTTGGTAGGTGATGGTCGCCAACGTCTGGGTTTCGGGCTGGATCTCGAGTCCCTCTTTGGCCTCGATCGCCTGGTGCAACCCGTCGCTCCAGCGCCGCCCCGGCATCACCCGCCCGGTGAACTCGTCCACGATCACCACTTCCCCATCGCGGACGATGTAGTTGACATCTTTTATAAACAGTTCCTTCGCCTTCAGGGCGTTAAATACGAAGTGCGCCCAGGGGTCGTTGGGGTCGTAGAGGTCCGTCACCCCCAGCAGTTCCTCGGCTGCCGCGAATCCCTCGTCCGTCAGCAGGACGTTGCGGGCTTTCTCGTCGGTTTCGTAGTGGTCTTCTTCTTTATTCAAAGCCCGGGCTACTTCGGCGGCGCGGATGTACTTTTCGCTCGGCCGTTCCACCTGGCCGGAGATGATCAGCGGCGTCCGGGCTTCGTCGATCAGAACCGAGTCCACCTCGTCGATGATGCAGAAATTGAACGGCCGCTGCACCACCTCCTCCATCGAGGTCGCCATGTTGTCCCGCAGGTAGTCGAATCCCACCTCGCTGTTGGTGGCGTAGGTGATATCGCAGCGGTAGTTTTTCTTCCGTTCTTCCGGCCCCATGCCCTGCTGGATGAGTCCGACGCTCAAGCCCAAAAACCGGTGCACCTGTCCCATCCATTCCGCGTCTCGGCGGGCCAGGTAGTCGTTGACGGTGATGATGTGGACGCCTTCCCCGGACAAAGCGTTGAGGTAGGCGGGGAGAGTGGACACCAGGGTTTTTCCTTCCCCGGTTTTCATCTCGGCAATTTCGCCGCTGTGGAGGATCATGCCGCCGAGAACCTGGACGTCGAAGTGCCGCATCCCCAGCACCCGCGTCGAGGCTTCCCGGACGACGGCGAAGGCTTGGGGAAGAATTTCGTCAAGGATCTGCTGCCGTTCTTCCCGGTTTTTGGCTTTTGCTAAGATCTGCTGAAACTCTCCTGTCTTGGCCTTGAGCTCTTCGTCGGAGAGGGCGCGCATCTCTTCTTCCAGGACGTTTACATCCGTCACCAGGGGTTGATATTTTTTGAGTTTGCGGGCATTGGGATCGCCCAGCAGAGCTTTGAGCATGGCAAGAACAGGATAATCTTACAGGTTGTCTATAGTATAGGGTTTGGAGCGCCGAAGATATGGGGCACAGAGCCGACCCGGGCGAACTGAAAACTCGTGGCTGTATATTTACAACTTTACGGAGAATTGTACCACGCCGGTTTGTAGTCAACGGTTCGGGGTTTGCGGTTAAATGGGTGAAGTTATTGCGATCGCTTCCGATGTTTCCCAACTGTTTGCCCCCCCTGTCCGCATCCCTCACCGAATCCACGTCCGTTTCCCTGGCTGAAGCCATTGAAGCCCAACCCGTCCCCACTTCCCTGCGGGAAACGCCCGTTGTTACCACCTTCGTCCGCCGGGGGACGGGGGGCGACCCGATTTTGTTGATTCACGGTTTCGACAGTTCGGTGTTGGAGTTTCGCCGGTTGCTGCCGCTGTTGGCAACCCAGAATGAAACCTGGGCGGTGGATTTGTTGGGGTTCGGGTTTACGGAGCGATCGCCGGATTTATCCATCAGCCCCGCCACCATTCTCGCCCACCTGCGGGGGTTTTGGGAATGCGCGATCGCCAAACCGATGATTTTGGTGGGGGCTTCGATGGGCGGTGCCACGGCGATCGATTTTACCCTCAATTATCCCGAAGCGGTGAAATCTCTGGTGTTGCTCGACAGCGCCGGGATCAGCCGCGGACCGATCGCCGGGAAGTTTTTGTTTCCCCCTTTGGACTATTTTGCCACGGAATTTCTCCGCAATCCCAAAGTCCGCCAGGGCATCAGCGAGAACGCCTATTTCGACAAAACTTTCGCCTCCGAAGATGCCCGCATCTGCGCGGCGTGGCACTTGGATTCGCCGAATTGGAACCGGGCTCTGGCGAGTTTTACCAAAAGCGGCGGCTACGGTTCTTTCCGCGATCGCTTATCGGAAATTCGACGGCCTACGTTAATTTTGTGGGGCAGAAACGACCGCATTTTGGGAACGAAGGATGCTGATAAATTTCGGGACGCGATCGACGATTCAAAACTGATCTGGATCGAAAATTGCGGTCACGTTCCCCACCTGGAACAGCCGAAAATTACGGCAGAAAATATTCTGAATTTTAGGAACTGTTGATCCAACCATCCAATCATTACAAGTATCAGCCGTGTCAGCCGCAAGAGGTCTAATCAAATGGTTGTTTTTACTGAAAACTTGAAAAAACAAGGTTATTTGGAAACCCTGGAGATGACGTTGGGAATTGTCGGATCTCGGAAGATGCGATCGGACGACAATTATGGTTCGGGAAATTGGCAGATATTCGCCCCCCATCTCACCATTTACGGATTCGATGCCGACGCCGACGCCTGCCTCGCCAATAACTTGGAATTGGAGGAACGAAACGTCAATTGGAAAGAACGACATATTCCCCTCGCCATTTCCGACGAAATTGGCACTTCGACGCTGTACGTCACCCAAGGAGTTGATTGCAGTTCGCTGTATGCCCCCAATGAGGATTATTTGCGGCGGTTTCATGCCCTGAATGAACATATCAAGTTAGATTTTTCGGTCGATATCGAAACGACCACTTTGGACTATTTTTGTGAGTCAGAAAAGATCCAAAATATGCACTTTCTTAACCTCGACATCCAGGGGGCGGAGTTGAAGGTTTTGGAAGGGGCGGAAAAGTTGTGCGATCGCGGCGTGATGGCGATTCAAATGGAGGTAGAATTTTCCCCAATTTACTGCGATCAGCCCCTATTTTCTGAGGTTGATGCCTATCTGCGATCGCGGGGATTTGCCCTGTTTGATTTGATGACCGATCATCCGATGTGTCGCCGTCCTCGTTCCGTTTCTCCGATTTATTCCCAGCGGCGAATCGGTCAATTATTGTGGGCGGATGCGCTGTATTTCCGCGACCCCATTTCAGATCGCGATCGCCCTATCAATCAAGATCCGAAAAATATCCTGGCTTTGGCTTGCATCGCTGACATCCTGGACTATCCCGATTATGCCCTGGAGCTGCTCTTGTTTCTGACCGAAAATTATGGCGAAAATCCGGATTATCAGTTGACGGACTGTATCAATGAGGCGGTGCGATCGAAGACCGTATCGTAGTGCCGATGAGACGCTTTAAAAATCATCAATTTTTTGGCATTGCTAATGTTGATTATAACCCATAACTCCTCCGTGTTCTCTGTGCCTGAAGTGGTGAAATTTTCCAAAATATTTTCACCTCTAAAATACCCGCGATCGCATTTTTCGTGTAAAATAGATCAGTAGAGTGATAAGGTGAGCGGATTTTATGTCCGAGCGGCAGATGAGCGACCTTCCAGACTTCCAAAGCCACGGCTATCAAATCCTTCGGGAACTGGGATGCAACCCGGAGGGGGGACGTATCACCTACCTGGCGACGCATACGCGCACCGGGGAGCCGGTGACGGTCAAAGAATTTCGATTTGCCTTTGCCGGGGCGAGTTGGGCGGGATTGAAAGCCCACGATCGCGAGATCGAGATGCTGCGGCAACTCAAACATCCCCGCATCCCCCGCTATCTGGACTCCTTTGAAACGTCCTCCGGCTTCGGTTTGGTGCAGGAGTACAAACAGGCACCCTCCCTGGCGGAGTGCGATCGCTTCACCCCGGAACAAATCCAACAAATTGCCGCATCCGTTTTAAGTATTCTGGTCTATTTACAACAGCATCATCCTCCCATCATTCACCGGGATATCAAACCCGAAAATATCCTCGTGGACGACCGACTGAATGCCTATTTAGTGGATTTCGGATTGGCGAAAGTGGGGGGAAAAAATACAGCCCTCAGCAGCGTCGTCGCCGGAACGCCGGGGTTCATGCCGCCGGAAGAACTGTTCAACCGCCCCCTGACGGAAGCCTCCGATCTCTACAGTTTGGGGGCAACCTTAATTAGTCTGCTCACCCGCACGCCGTCCGGGGAAATGGGGCAGTTGATCGACGAGAATTATTGTTTCAAATTCCGGCCTCGGGTTCCGGTCTGCGATCGCCGTTTTTTGACCTGGTTGGAACGGATGGTCGAACCCAACGTCAAGCGGCGGTTTCCCAATGCGTCCAAGGCGTTATCCACCCTTTCCAAAATTCGCGATAACCGCAGCGCAGTCCTCCCCCAACTGAAACCCCTCGCCGCCGTGTTTTGCTTCGCATTAGTGGGCAACATGGCGATGCGGGGAGCCCGGGAATTCACGTCCGCCCAGCAATCCCGAATGGTGAAAAAAACGGAAGTTCCCCCCGTCACTGTGCCCCTTTCCGAGGCGGTTTCCCTCCGCCAACAGGGTCAGGAATTGGCTCGTTTGAAGGATTACGATCGCGCTTTAGCCGCCTACGATCGCGCCTTGGAAATTAGCCCGGATTATTGGGAAGCGCTGGAGGGGCGCTGCTGGGTCTTATATAATTTGGAACAGTACGATGCGGCGATGAGAAGCTGCGAAAAAGCGATTTCCATCAACCCCAATTCATTCCGGGCTTGGAATTACCGGGGCGGTATTTTAAACCGCTTGGCGCGATATCAAGAAGCTCTGGAATCCTACAACAAATCCGTCGCGATAAAACCGGTTTATTCCCACGGCTGGAACGGGCGATGTTGGTCGCTGAATAACTTGCAAAAATATGGGGATGCGTTGAAATCTTGCGATCGCGCCATTGAAATTGACGGGGAATCGGAGTGGTCTTGGAACAATCGCGGTTACGCCTTGGAGAAATTGGGGCGATATTCGGAGGCGATCGCATCCTACAATCGCGCCCTCGAAATTAACCCCGACAATCCCACTGTCATCCAGAACCGCAGCCGGATTATGAACCGATCTGAACAGGCGGCAATTTCTATTTCTCCGAATATCGACTGGTTCGCATACGGGGAAAAATTGCGAGAAAAAGAGGCCTTTGGGGAGGCTTTGGAGGCTTATGACAAAGCTTTGGCGGAGAATCCCCACCATTTAGAAGCCAATCTTTACCGGTGTCGGCTGTTGCGAATTTTGGGTCGAATGTCCGATGCCCTCTCCAGTTGCGATCGCGCCTTAGCAATTAATAGCAATTCCGATTTGGCGTGGGAAAGTCGCGCCTGGGTGTTGCGGGGTTTGGGGCGATATGAAGAGGCAGTAAAAGCCAGCGATCGCGCTTTGATTCTCAATCCCCGCGCCTATTGGTCTTGGATCGAAAAGAGTGCTTCGCTGCGGGAATTGGGGGAATATACCTCCAGTTTAGAGGCGGCGGATCGGGCGATCGCGATCGATCCGAATCGACTTGAGGGATGGTACGATCGCGGGGCAGCGTTGAACGGATTGCGACGCCACGAAGAGGCTTTGGATTCCCTCGACCACGCCCTATCTCGGGACTCCGAAAATCACTGGGCTTGGTATCAGCGCGGCGTGGCTTTGGACGGGTTGAACCGATACGGAGAAGCCCTCGATTCTTACCACCAAGCGTCAATCTTGACACCCCAAAATTGAAGGTTTATTGAGATGCCTTCAAAAATAGCCCCGGGCGATTTCCCAGCCCAAAATGCAGGCGACCAGCCAGACCAACCCCGCCGCGTAACCGGCGATGACGTCAGTGGGCCAGTGGACGCCCAAATAGAGGCGGCTGAAACCGATCGCGATAATTAATACAATAGTAGCGGGAATAATTAGCCATTGCCAGGGGCGAAACTGGACGGACAACCAATAGGCGATCATTCCGTAAACGACCAAGGAAATCATGGCGTGGCCGCTGGGAAAACTGTTGAAATTGACATCGATGATACGTTCCCATAACTCTGGTCGGTGGCGGCCAAAAACGTATTTTAAAGAGTGGTTGATTAGGGCGACTCCCCCGAGGGCGACACTGATCGCGATCGCGCCAATTTTCCAACCTTTAAAGAGCAAAATTAGAGCCATAATTATCCCCACGGCGGCGAGAAAAACGGGGTCGCCCAAAAAAGTAATTCCCACCATGATCCGGTCTAGCAATGGGGTGTGCATTTGATGGATCGTTTGCAAGACGATCCGATCTATATATTCAGTTTCTTTTTCTAAAACCTCGTCGGTAATTTCCACGAATCCCCACAGGGACAATCCGGCAATGGTCAGACCAGAAATGGCGATCGCGGGCAAGATACTCGGGATATTTTGGTGGAATAAATACCGCCACAACTCAACCATTTTTTGACCGATCGCTTGGAACCGAAACATATCGCAATTTTTCCTCGGGTAAAATACACGAATTGAGTCCCCCTCCCAATACTGCGAGAGGGGTTAGAGGTCGGGGTTTGCTATCAACCGACAAAAATTATTATACGGCGTTTCCCGCCGGGGATTGGGTAACGATCGCGCCATTTTCGACGGCGATCGTATTCCCTGATCGCAACACCCCCATCTGGCCTCCTCATTAGACTGTTTTAAATCATGCCGGCGATGGCATCGGAAATTCATCTAGCCGGGGAGAGAAATTTTGCTGATTTTCGTGAAATACTGCCCGAAGTCGCGGATTTTTAATGATATAATATTCACAAAAATATAATCGATATTTTTCAGATCCTCATGAATCAGAAGAAACGATTCTATCTGCTCGTGACCGTCTGTCTTGCATCCGGGGGAACGATCGGCTATTTGGCGACGCAATTTTATTTGAACGGCTGTTTGCTGGCGGCGGTTCCCAGCAGCCAATGTATCACCCAAGATCCCGTCTCGAAAACCTTGGAAGGCATTTTGATCAGTCTCCTGGCCGGACTGGGGGCGGCGATCGGCGCGACTTGGAAAATCTGGAAATAGGGACTTCTATCAGATCCGGTTCTTGACAAGACAGACTCTCTCGATCGGGTGTAGGGTGTCGGGAGGGTTTGAGGGCAAGGGGGAAAGGGTTTGTGTTAATTTTCACGCCTGATCGAAGACTCTCACCCCAATGTTTTTGGGTTGATTGTCCGGATTTTATAGCAACAGACGGAACGGTTAGGACATGGCGATGGTAGAAAGGGAGTCGAGAGTCGGGAGTCGGAAGATCGGTCTTATATCATGTCCGCTTAAACAGTTATGATTCCTGGGTGCCATCTTCTGAAGCGGCTTCAAACTTTTGCCTATTGCCTCTTGCCTCTTGCCTTTTCTCGAACGATTGTGTAAGTATTCAAACGGACTTGATATTAACCGCCTTGGCGATTGTTATATATTATAAAAAAAGGGGTGCGATCGCCACGATCACACCCGCGCCCCAAGGAAAACTGTTTCATCATCGATTTAGCTGGTTTGGCGAGTCACTAAACCCCAAATGAAGATGATCAAAATTGCACCTAGAATGGCGAAGATAATGCTGGGAATGCTGAGGACACCGGCGGCTGCACCGCCACTCGTTCCGAGGATCAATTTACCCAAAAATCCTCCGACGAGGGCCCCCAAAATACCCAGGCCGATGGTTGCAAAAATTCCGCCACCCTGATTTCCGGGATAAATCAGTTTAGCCAGGGCACCGGCAATTAAACCTAAAGCCAACCAAGCGAGTATACTCCACATAGAAATTTCTCCTAATTTAACGTCAAATTTTTAAACTTCTTTTCGGTTCCATTGTAACAATGGAGGTTAGGATTTCACCTCTATCTGAAGTCGGAACTCGCGATCGCCCCCCGAAATTAAAGGCGAAAAACGTCGATCAACATTTCGCGATCGCTCTTCAACCTGCTGGTGTGGGGGGAATCATAGATGACGAGCAAGCCATTTTCTCCGAAACAGGGGAACAGTTCCAACCCCTCCGCCCGGTCCCATCCCGGGATGATGTCGAGGTCAAATACGACGCTCAATTCCTCCGAATCTCCCGCCGTGATACTGTCTCCGGAACGGCCCAAGGCATCTTTCCAACGGTAGACCCGCATCACGCCTTCCAAAGCCATTGTCGGCCCCGCCATAATTAATAAATCGTCCCCGTCAAAACAGAGTTCTCGGATTCCCAAACCCGCCAAATCCACGAAATGTTTTTTGTAAGCCGCCCCGTCTTTGCCGATGTCTTTTAGGTTGAGAAGGCCGGGTTCGGTTTCCTCGATTTCCAATTCCAAAATCACCGCCCACCCCCGCAGGACGGGCCCCCGCAGACCGAGAAAAATGGTGTTCTCTCTGACGGCAATTCCTTCCACGTCCAAGCCGTTATCTTTGGAAGGAATGGGGGGGTTGAGGAACAGCCCCAAATGTTCGTCTTCTCGCAGATGTTCGATCAGAATATTGCGACGTTCCGAGGTTTCCAGACAGGCGGCTCGCAGGGTTTTATCTGGTTCGATGGAGGGTTGGCAGAGTTTAGTCGGTTCTCCCTCCCAGATTGGGATTCTCGCCAGTAAAAACCGATTCAGATCGACCGCAATTGTACTGAGACGCTTCAAATCCTTTTTAGTGCTTTTTCCCTTCGGCTTTTTTCGCTTCGTGCTGTGGGAGCCGGTGAACCAGAGATAATCGCCGGAAAAATCCAACCCTTCGATGTCAATTTCGTCCTCATCGTTCCAGAGTTGGATGAAGTCTTCCATGCTGTAATGCTGATGTTTGCCATACACAAAGGGCTCGATGGGGAAGAGGCGATCGACACCTAATAATTCGTCGGAACCGACCCACAGACTGCCGTCCGGCGTGAGGGCGATCGCGGATAGATCCTTCAGGAGTTCGTCATCGGGGGCATCGAATTTAAGTAAAACGCGGCTGAGTAAAAATGCGTTTGGCATGGTGATTAAATTCTCTGTTATCTGTAGGTTTGAATGAGTTTTATAATAACTCAAAACCGACAGTTACAGTTGAAAACCTTTCGATTTTTTGGATTTTTTCTTCCGCTTCGATTTGGATGGGTTAACTTGGGCGATCGCCTCTTTGAATAGATCGTCCAAATGTCGGGGAACGCTGGCGATATCGGGCAAGTCGGGTTCGAGGGATTTGCCGTATTCCGCCAACACCGGATCGAGGTCGGTTTGCAGGGAAAAATCGGGGCGTTCCAGAACTTTTTTTAATGCCTGTTCTAACCGATGCGGGTGGGCATCTCCCAGGTGATGCCAGATGTAGGCATTCACTTGAGGATCGTCGAGATATTTATGTACGAAGGCTTCCGTTAATTCCCGATCTTCGGGGGTGTCGGACTCGAGAACTTCTGCAAAGCGGCGATAGGTGGGGAGGAACATCTGACCCCAGCGAGGATGGGTAAAAACCGTCACCCATTCAGCGTTTTTGATCTCCGGAGGAAGTTCCGCTTTCGGTGTCACCATTTTCGACGAAGAATCGGACGATCCGAGCACTGCGTCGAGTTCTTTTTCATCCGCACCAGCTTCCAGTGCGGCTTCCCGAATTTCGGCTTCGTCGGCTCCCGCTTCTTCGGCTATTTCTTTGAGGGACTTGTTGCGATCGATCCCCAATTCTGCGAACCGCTTTTGGTTGATGCGATCGCACAATTCGCCGATTTTTTGATTCAGTTGGTAGCCGGGGAGGGTGACAGTATTTTCACCGAAGAAATCGACAAATTCCCGGTGATATTTTTCCACGGATTCCCAGGCTTCTTCCAACAATTCCGGTGCGTCTCCGTACAGGGAATTTTGGTGACGTTCTCGAAACTCACCGATCGCCACTGCCAATTTCGGCTTGCTCAATTTTCCCTTCATCAAAAATGACCCGAATAAGATCCATTCATTTTCGGTTAGGGGGGCGAGACGAGCGTGGATAATTTCACCGGATTTTAATCGAGAATATTGAGAATGATTTGACAATTGATCGAAAAGTATCGGATACTTTTTTTGGGTGAACCAATTCATTAACGTCGCGCGATCGCCGGCGATTTTGATGACTTCAAATAGCCCCAGAAAACTGTGCTTCCAGCCCTGCAACATCTGGCGGTCATTTTGGCTGATATTTTCCTGCTCCTGAAGGAACAGATCCAAGGGGGTGGATTCTCCCACCTGCCCCTCAAAAATGAAGGTGTCGATCAACAAGTCCTGTCGCTGGCGATCGTAATTTTTGCCACCGTAGTTCGCCGCGTGGGATTCCAGGGCGATCGCCATTTCCCCCTCGGCATCGTAAACGAAATCGAGCAATTCTTCTCGCAATTTTTTGGCGGACTTTACGGGACTCTCAGCCGTGGCAATATTCATATTCACTAACCCCATCTAAAAATTTAATCTCGGTCGTTCGGATGCTCAAATATTCGGTTTTATTCAATGGATTTTGGGGCGATGTCGCTTCAAGATTTCGCCGATTTTTCAAAATAGGCTGCGGGAAGCGCGATCAACCACAGCGCGGAACCCAAAATGAGTACGATCCACGATTCACCATCATCTAAAGTCGTCGTTGAGTCGGCCGCAAACATGGACAGCCAACGAAAAAATAAAACGACACTGACCGCACAATAAACGATTAGAATTGTTTCCATACATTCACTCAAAAATTACCGCAAAAATTCATTTTTTTGGTAATATTATAATTATACAAGTGAAATCTTATCATCATCAAATGATAACGGTCTTCTATCTGACGGGGGAGATCGGGACGGCTTTTTTGGCGACGGAGAGAATGGTGCGGTAATGAGGTGAAAAATACCTTTAGACTCGGAAAAATTTACCCTCTGCCCCGGTCGCCCCTCCGCCCCCTGCTCCCCAAGGGCCATTTTTCGGGGGAAAATGAAACGGCCCTGCTGAATAAGGGGGAAGCCAGAGGAGGCAACGCCAGAGATTTCAATGGGGACTTCAAGTCAAACGGTGTACCTCATTGACTTGAAAAGTGCCGTAAAGTTGGGAACGGCTCATGGGGTAGTTTTCGCGGCATCGGGCAAATAGGCAAGCAGAGACGATCGCCCCATTCCCAACTTGGGAATGAAGGTGCGATCGCCGCACTCAAAAATAGCCCCTGATTTGATAGTGGCGCGATCGCGATCCAGACCCCACAGAATCGCGATCGGCCATTGCTGTTACTTTATCCGTTCAAATTGTCGATACCTTCTATCTCGGGATAGATATTCTTTCAGCGGCGTTGTTGTCGATTTTGTCGGTCGTCGGTCCGTTCTTCCCGATCCTGTTCCCAGAGGATCTGCTGTTGGTCGGCGACGGCTTTGTGGTGGGCGTGTTCCCCTTGCCAGTCGGAACGGCGATCGTCGAGTTCGTTCAGTAGGGACAGGCGTCCGTACAGGATCAGCGTGTCCCCCGGTCGGATGCAGGTGTCCGCCTTCGGGGCGCCGACGTAGCGCCCGTTTTTCCGGTGGACGCCCAAAACGCTGATACCCTCTTGACGGAGGTTGAGATCCGTCAGTTCGCGATCGGCCAGCCAATCCCCGGGTTTGACATCCAACTGGGTGACGGTATATTCCCCGGACAGGTGCAGGAGGCTGGCGTAGTCCCGCACGTCCAAGCGGGTCCAGTGGCTCAGGGCCCAACTGATCAGGCGGGAGAGATAGAAATCGATCCATTTACTCGTCGCCAACATCCACAGTATCGCCAAACCGATCGCCAGCAAAGCCAGACGAAACACCCACTCGCCGAATCCGACGCTATTGGTAAACGTCAGCAACAGGGAAGACATGGTGGTGACGATGCCCACATTTCCCAACAGCATCAGCAACATGATGATGCGGCGGCGAACCGGATGGGTAACGACGGATTCCGCCTCGTCGGTGGTGAACCCCGCCCCCGTGAAGGCGGAACGGGATTGAAATGCCGCCAACTGCCGGGAAATCCCCGTGTGGGTAAGGGCGACCGTCGCGACGCGGTTGATCAGCAGCGACAGGGTGACGACAGTTAGCAGGGAAACTAATGCGGCCACGGTTTTGCCTCCGGTTGGAGTGTGGGGAATAGGGAGTCGGGAGTCGGGAGTCGGGAGCGGGGGGAGCGGAGGGAGCGGGGGGAGCGGGGGGAGCGGAGGGAGCAGGGGGAGCGGAGGGAGCGGAGGGAGCGGAGGGAGCGGAGGGAGCGAAGAAACGGGTG
>JBNGCR010000146.1:0-13945 GCA_050045915.1 Limnospira sp. | reverse complement strand
CGCGATCGCCAACGGGTTCCACTTCGATATTGTAACCGTGAGTCAGTCCCAAATCCAACGTCGTATCTTCGTACTCGCGATCGGGATGGGGGATCAAAATCGTGAACTGATGCAACTCCAACCACGGATTATCGATCGCTTCGTTTGTCTCCCGTTTCCGTTCGGTGTAGCGCTTTTGCATCTCCTGACTCACGTAGCTTTCGCGATCGCACAGGTGAACTAAAGACATATTGATCACGCATCGATCAAACTGCGTGACTCCCAGTGTCCCTTGCATCATTCAATCGATTCCTTTTTTAGATCAAAAAAACAGTCTAAGGGATGACCCACTTAAGAACGGTAGTTATCACTACATTTTATATCCTCAAGAAATCATTGATACCATATTTATGATTTATTTATATTTGCTGGTCAGCTTTCAACCGCCATTGACAATTAATAATCAATAATTATTAATTATTAATGATTAATAATTAATTGTTCAAAATCCCGACGGCATCAACTGCAGCGGACCCAACCCTAACTCCTGGGGGGAGAGCGATCGCACCTCCAACAGCGCCATCATATCCTTGAAACCCGGTTGTCCCCGGGAGGCACCCGTCAGACCCATCGCGATGATCAGGCCGCACCAGCCCCGGGTTTGGCTACAGCGCCGCTCCCACTTTTTCCGCGCTTCCCGGTGGGTGGGGTCGTCCTCTTCAAACTCCCCGAACAAGTGCAAATCGCCGTCTTCGGTCTTAAAAATGCCCAGGTCGTAATTTCGCCCCTCCGCCGGATCTTCTCCCGGATTGAAACAGATCCCGATCAACCCGCCGGCATCCTGCAAATTCTGAATCAGCGCCTGAGCCTTCGGCTTAGAGGTTTGAATCAGAATCACCGGCAAACCTTCCCCTTCCTCGGGGATCTCCACCTCTGGGGGTTGGTGAAACTTGGCGTGTTCCCGCAAATACTCCGCCGTCTCCCAGGGGATCACCCCCAAACTCAAAAACGACTTCGGTGGCACCAGGTCGTCCCGCAACACCGGGACGTCGAATTCCAACTCATCCTCCTCCGCTTCCGCCTCGTTCACCATCTCCATCAGTTCGTCCGCCACCTCGGGGAGGGTTTCCACCTTCACCGAAATCAGCTTTTTGCCCTCCTCCGGCCGGGGAGACGGAATCCGATACCGCTTCGACAGACTGGGGAAGGTGTGGGGACTCAACTTGTAGCGGAAATCTCGCAAAAAGCGGTGCAGGGCTTCCAACGCCACCAGCATCAGTTCCGCCTCTTCATCGTAGAGGATCGATCGCAGCCCTTCGAGGGGGTGGAGGTTGCCGAAGTTGGGCTGAATTTCCGAAAGCGGCAGCGTCGCCAAATTCACGTCCTCGTCATCTTCTTCAAACTCCTGCGATCGCTCGAAGGTGACGAACAGGCAATCCTGGGTCAAAAAAGCCTCTTCCAGGTTGTCAAAAGGTTCCCGAACCACCACCCGCTCTCGAAACCGTCGCAGGGAGTCCAGGGAGCGGTACATCAACACCCCGTAATCCATCCCCAGCTTCCCCAACGTGGAAACGTAGAGAGTCCCGACATCAAACTGATTGAGCTCGACGGACAAAATTTGATGTTCGCCCAGCTTCTCCCAGGGTGCATCTCGCCAAATTTCGTAGGCCTTTTCCGTGAGGGACTCCGCAAACTGGCGGGGGAGTTGGGGGGGGCGGGAGTCCGCGACTTCCTGAAGTCCCCGAAAGATCTCGTCAATCAGGGGCAGATCCGGCACATAGTCGATGACGATATCGAGATCCTGCAAGACACCGCGCAGGAAAAATTGAATTTCCCGATCTTTGACGACAATTTTTTGGGGGCGAGCCGCCGGAGTCGGACTTTGGGGATGTTCCATCGCCCGCAGCAGGGTTCTGACGATCGCTTCGGGTCCCATTTCGGCCGGCACCATGTCCATTGCCCGCACCATCCCCTGGGAACCGTCTACCCAAATGATACATTCGCCGCCCGCTTCTGTATCTCCCTCCAAACTCGAACTCGACTCGGGAGCGATCGGACGGCGATCGCCCTCCCACACGCTCGGAATGGTGGGTAAACTTTGCAAGCGACGGAGGGTTGAAGCATTGAGACGTGCCATTGAGATCCTATTTTTTTCAGTTCTGCTACCAGACTCCGATCCTACATAATTCTCAGACGAAGTTGCCAGGTTCCTCAAATTACACCGTTTCCACCCGAAAGTGGCGATCGCGCGATCGGGTGGAGGGTCGGTCTGTGATGAACTGCTTCGGATCCCTGGCATCAACCATGTATCCCGACGCTCATGCTACGCATGGAGCGAGGGACTGAGAGCTTCCCCGACCCCCTGATTCGTTAAAATCAATTGTACGCCAAATTCAACTGGCAAACAGCCCGGATGCCCCGAAAAGTGATGGTGCCGCGATCGAAATGATCCATTTCCCCCCCCCTCCACCCCCCTCAGATCCGGTGAATTTTGATGGCGGGTTTCACCCAAATGAAGTTGAGTTGATACAATACAAGTTAAATTCGGCATAGATAAAAAGTTTTGAAGCGTTCGCAATCATAAGGAGTTGGGACAACCCATGACACAAGCCATTCAACCTCAAGCCAAGGGCGTTCAGATGACGGATTCCGCCATCAAGCAAGTGATGTTCCTGCGGGAGAAACAAGGAAAAGACCTCTATTTGCGGGTCGGTGTCCGCCAGGGCGGATGTTCCGGGATGTCTTACCTGATGGACTTTATCGCCCCCGACCAGATCCAGGAAACGGATGAGGTCTTCGACTACGAGGGTTTTCAAGTCGTCTGCGACCCGAAAAGCTTACTGTACATCTACGGCATGATGCTCGACTACAGCGACGCCCTGATCGGTGGCGGTTTCCAATTTACCAACCCCAACGCCACCCAAACCTGTGGCTGTGGCAAATCCTTCGCCACTTAGGGGAGTAGGGGAGACAACAGCTCATCTGGCAACAGGCAACAGGAAGTGGAGATTCTCCGCCTCCTGTGCCTCCTGTGCCTCCTCCGGACTCAAACCGGATCTGATCTCAGTTCCCATGGCACTCGATCCGCTACAATCGGGGGCGATCGGTTTTTGATCTCGTCAGATCACCGATCGCCTTTGTCCTGTCGCAGAATGAATGGAGTAGACCGCCGTGACGACCCAAACCCCGGAAGAACTGTTTAAGGAAGGATTCGAGCGCTACCAGGCGGGGGAAGCGCCCGAGAATATCATCCCCGTATTTCGCCAAGTGTGCGATCGCGCCCCCAAAAATAGCAACGCCTGGACGAGTCTGGCTTGGCTGTACCTCCTCGCCGACAAACCCAACACCGCCTACAAAGCCGCCAAATCCGCCGTCAAGTTGAATCCCCACGACCCCCAGGCGCGGGTGAATTTGGCTGTGTCGATGTTGGAGTTGAACAAAACGGGCGTCCGTTCCCACGTCGAAATAGCTCAACAGATGATTATGGCTGATTCCGATTGGCTTGAAGAGGTGAAAAAGAATTTTGAAGACGGACTGGCGCGAAAACCGGGCTGGAAAAGTTTGACCCGAGTCAAGCGGTGGTTGCTGGAAGTTTGATCCCGAAAAATGCGATATTTTTAGCAGTATCGCCCCCAAAACAGGAGATCGACCCGGGCGATTTTCGGTGAATTAGTGACGGAAGCGGGAACGATTTTGGGGCGGGTTCGTCCTTTAATTGAGTATAGATACGGGTCGGGTTCTTCAAACTCCTTTACAAAAGATAATATTATTTAACCGACAATTCGGGTTGTAAATGATAAGATTTGGTAACTTCACTCATTAACAAACCTGATCCGGTTTACAGATTCATTTTGATAACAGAAGGAGTTGAAAGATTATGAGTAATGATACCCAAGTCTATGTCAAGGCTGAAACCCGCAACCATAAAGGCTTTTTTGTCCATCAGGGCGCCTATAAACTCAAAAACATCGAAGATTCGGGATGGGCGCTGATCTGCCTGGAGTCTGTCTGCTATTATGTCGATCCCGATAACTTAGAAACATCTGAGCCAGGAGAGGGAACCGAAGCTTAAGGTTGAAAAACTGAAACGATAGTTCGGTCAAATTAGTGACCTCACCCTCGCCGTTTGAGGGAGCTGTCCTGGCAAAAGGACAGCTATTTTTTTGGCATGATAGGAAGTTGCGGGGCGATCGCCTGCAACTGATCAATCATACGATTTCGCCGCCCCTCCGACCGGATCAATTTCCGTACCAAATCGCCTCCACCCGTCGAGCGATCGCCTCCGCCTGCGCCTGTCGGGCGTCCGGGTTGTCCGCGTCGAGCAAAACCGTCATGTGTCCCAACTTCCGGCCCGGGCGGGACTCGGTTTTGCCGTACCAGTGAACCTTCGCCTGGGGCATCGCCGCCAGCCGTTCCCGCTTTTCCAAATAATCACTTTCGGCAAATTCGTACCCTAACAAATTCACCATCACCGCGCCCCCACACTTGAGACTGGGATTTCCGAGGGGCAAGCCGCAAACCGCCCGCAAATGCTGCTCGAATTGGGAGGTTTCGCAGGCATCCAAACTGAAGTGGCCGGAATTGTGGGTGCGGGGGGCGATTTCATTCACCAAAATGCGTCCGTCGGCGGTGAGGAAGAACTCGATCCCGAACACCCCTACCACGTCCAACCCCTTGAGGAGAGTGCGGGCGATCGCATCCATTTTTTCAGCCCCATCCGCAGCGATATTCGCCGGGGCGATGACCCGGTGGCACACCTGATCCTGTTGGACTGTCTCCACGATCGGGAAAACCGCCACGTCCCCCGCCACCGAACGGGCCGCGATCGCCGCCAATTCCCGCTCGAAGGGGACAAACTCCTGCAACAACATGGGAGGATAACCGAATTTCGCCCAAGTTTGAGCCAGGGTTTCCGCGTCGGGGATGATGAACGTCCCCTGGCCGTCGTAGCCGTGGCGTCGGGCCTTCAAAACCACCGGATAGCCCAAACTGTGGTCAATTTTTGGGGTCGGGTCGCCCTCGGGCCGGGTCAGAGCCTCGAAGCGCGGCACGGGGATTCCCAAATCCCGCAACTGACGGCATTGGTCGAACTTGTCCAGCAGGGGCGCGAGGGCTTCCAGACGGGGGCGGAAACAGACCCCCGACTCAGCTAGGACTGATAAGGCATCCAGGTCGATAAACTCGTTTTCAAAGGTGATCACGTCGCAGCGCTTCGCCAATTCTGCGGTCGCCCCCGCATCTTCGATCTCAGCCAAAACCGTATCCACCGCCAAGGGAACGGCCGGATCGCTGCCGTGAGGGGTTTGCACGATCAGGGACAGGCCCAGATCCCGGGCGGCACCCCCCATCATCCAGGCCAACTGTCCGCCGCCAATGACCCCCACTCGCGTCAGGGTTTGAGTGGAACGGGGAATAACAGGTGTGACATTCATGGGAGCGACAACCTACCTCAACCCTCCCATTTTATAGCGCTGCGAACTTCTCAGTCCGGAGTCGGGAATGAATCAACAATAAATAATTATCAATTATCAATTATCAATTATCCTCACAGCCACTCGATCTGTTGAGCTCGTTCCGAGAGGACGGCTTCCCGCTGACCTTCCGCCCGCGATCGCGCGTTCAGCAGGCCGATGGGGGTGCCGATCGCGTCCACCCAATCCCCCCGGCCGGCGATCGCTTTCAAACTGTTGGCGGGCAATTCCTTCACCAGCCAGCGCCCCAGGCGGTAGGCGTAATCTGCGGTTGTCATCTCTTTCATCAAGTCCACCCCGTGCAGGTCGTGGAGGTAGCGGTTGGACTCCCCGTAGCGCCGCCACTGGCTGCGGAGCGATCGCAGGGTGGCGCGGTGGCGGTGTTTGACGACTGCTTTTTCTACGAAGGCCAGTTGGTAGCCGGTATCGCGTTGGATGCGCCAGCACAGGTCTGCGTCTCCGCCGGTGGTGAGGTGGGGGCGGAACAGCCCCGCCTTGACGAAAGCTTCCCGCCGCACCGCCAAATTTGCCGTCTGGCCGTAGGGGTAGAAGGGGTGGGCGAGGGTGTATTTTTGGGAGAGGGTACCCTGGCGGTCGGCGTGCCGTTCCAGGAGGGTGTCGCCCGGTAGGGCGACGATTTCCCCCACCACCAGGCCGATTTTCTCGTCCTTGAAGGGACGCAGCAAGGCTTCGAGCCACTGGGGTTCGGGGCGGCAGTCGGCATCGGTGAAGGCGATAATTTCCCCGCGAGCGGCGCGGATGCCGCGGTTGCGGGCGGCGTAGGAACTCTGAATTTGGGTTTCCGAGAGGGGGCGCAGGGGAAAGGTCGGGTCTGCCGCGATAGCGGCTTCGAGGAGTTCCGGGGTGCGATCGCTGCTGTTGTTGTCCACCGGCAGGTATTCGACATCGGAGGCGAGGTAGGTTTGCGATCGCAGGCAGTCGATCAGGTTGGGGAGGTCGGTTTCGCCGTTATAGATGGGAATGACAACAGAAACGTAGGGCATAGTTGGGATGGCCGGGTGAAAGTCACAACAGTTGCATAAACTTTACTTTTCTAACATTTTCTAACCTTCCCGGCACCCAATCACAAACCGATCAAGTGCCCAAGACGAGGCTGGCCCAAACCAGGAGGGCTTGGATGAGGTAGAAACAGCCCACAACCTGAGTTTCCGACCACCCGCACAGCTCCAGGTGGTGGTGGAGGGGGGCCATTTTAAACAGGCGTTTTCCCACGCCATCGGGGCCTTTGGTGGCTTTGTAGTACAAAACTTGGGCGATCACGGATAGGGTTTCGACCAGGAAAATACCGCTCAAAATCAATAACACCCAGAGGCTGTTGCTGAGGAGGGCGACGCCGGCCAGGGCTCCCCCCAAAGCTAGGGCACCCGTATCCCCCATGAACACTTTGGCGGGGTTGCGGTTGTGGGTGACGAATCCCACACAACTCCCGGATAGGCAGACGCAAAATAGGGTCAATTCCGGGGAGGTGGGGGCGAGGTGGGCGGCCATCCCCAAAAATGCGATCGCCCCCAATCCCCCCATCAACCCGTCCACCCCGTCCGTCAGGTTAGTGGCGTTGCTTTCAGCGACTTGGACGAAGGTAGCCAGGGGCCAGAAGAGCCAGCCCAGGGATAAGGTCATGCTCAGGGGTAGGGCGATCGCGGACGCCGTGTCGGGTCGCGTCCGGGCCAGCCAGATACAAAACAGCACTGCAAATCCGACTTGCAGCGCCAGTTTCATCTTCGGCGAGATGCCTTTGTTGGATTTCCGTCTCAAAATTTGCCAGTCATCCAGCCATCCGATCGCCCCGTAGGCGAGGGTCAGGGCACAAACAGCCAGGACATCCCGGTGAAAGCCCGATCCGGCCGCGGCGATCGCCACTCCCACCGGGACGAAAAAGATACCGCCCATCGTGGGAGTTCCGGCTTTCTTGAGATGTCTCTGGGGGCCATCTTCCCGGATGAACTGTCCGGCCTTGATCCGCCTCAACATCGGGATCACCCACTGTCCGGCAGCGGATACCGCCAGGGTACAGATGACAAACGGCACGAACAGAGACATCTGGGCGGGCAGTAGCTCGTTGGCGGTCCAATCCAAGCCGACGAAGAAAGCGCCCGCTCCCAAACTCAGAAACAGTAGCAAGTGCCATCCTGCCAGTTTGGGCGACCTGGAATCAGCAAATTTACTATCCACGGTTTTTTTGAATCAATCCTCAACACCAAAGAAATCGCAAGCAATGTCAATTGCATCTGCTCTGCGGAAAAGCCTCAACCGCCGTCCATTCCCCGCCCATTGGTAACGCAGCTTTAGGATTCCGTCTCCTCGCTGTCCTCCTCGTCGTCGTAGGACGCATCATCAACGATGAGTTCGGAAATTTCCTCTTCCTCTGGCCTGTAACCCTCGATCGGTTCCAGGGTATCCCGGGCAATCAGGCGTCCGGTGCGCTTGAGCCAATTCAACAGCGATTCTTGCTGTTTGGATGGGATCACGTCGGCCGGTTCGTGAACAGGAGTTTCTCGCAAAGAAGGATTGAACACCTCTTTGGATGGGCTCTCGTCAGCCTTTTCCGGGATGGAAGTTTCTTCTTGCAAAGAAGGATTTTGCATGGGTTCGAGTTTCGCGATTCGATTTTTAGAGGTTAATGAAAGGGAAGGGTCGATTCCTCCCCCGTCCGGCAGAGGTCGGGGGACAGAAGCTCCCGAGGTGGAAGATTGATAATTGTCAATTTTTCATTGTCAATTGTCAATTCTTTCCGACCCCCCCAATTCGGTCTTCCGCCTTCCATTGTGCCTCAAGCGGTCGGCATGAACGGCTAGGCCAAGGCGAGCCCTCAACAATTTACCACGATTCTCAAAACAATCTACTGGCGCGAACAACTTTTTCCGCAATCCGAGAGCCCGCCAAAGTCTTCGCCATCCCTCGATGATGGTAGGTTAGGATCTGAGGTGCGATCGCGTGTCCGTACCACGAGGAGAAATGAGATGATCGTCTGTCCCAATTGCAACCATCAAAACCCCGAGGGGGCAAAAGCGTGCGAAGCCTGTTATACCCCCCTGCCGACGACCACAGACTGCCCCAATTGTGGCGCGACCGTCCAAACCGACGCGGCGTTTTGCGGCCAGTGTGGTTACAACCTGCAACCGAATCCCGACGGCGAGGAAAATCAGAACCCGGAAGCCATTCCCACCCAGGTTTCGCCTCCAGATTTGACTGCCCCCGCTCCCATCCCCGCTCCCGACCCGCTCCCGACCGTCGCACCGATCGCCACATCCGCTCCATCTCCGACCCCTACCCCCGCCCCTTCCCCTGCCCCTTCCCTCTCTCCGGACTGGCTGGAAACGCCGACACCTGATCCGCCGATCGCCCCACCCCCTGTTTCTCCGACACCTCAACCCGTCGCTCCACCCGCCGGCGTTTCCGGACCGGCCAATCCGGCGACCCAACTCCAGAAACAATCGGCATCCTTGATCCACGTCCAAAGTCAAAATCAGTTGGAGTTACCCCCAAACCTGTCGGTGATTCACATCGGCAAACCCAACGATTTGGTGCCGCCGGACGTGGACGTTTCTGGCTTTGCCCACGCCGAGGTGGTTTCCCGGACTCACGCGGATATTCGGGTCGAGGGGGATGCCTACTATATTGAAGATGTGGGCAGCTCCAACGGAACCTACATCAATAACATTCCCCTCCCGAAAGGTAACCGCCACCGCCTCAGACCGGGCGATCGCATCTCCTTGGGCAAGGGAGATCTCGTCTCTTTTATTTTTCAATTGTCCTAGTTCCCGGTCGAGATCCGCTTGGGGAGCCACCCTCGACATTTCGAGGCCCCGCCGGCGAGAATGGAGTTGGGATGCCGATGGCTTGCCCTCACAATTGCCCGATAAAATTATTTTTGGGTACCCTCTTGAAATTCAACACTGGCAATGTGATTACCCTAACTCTGTTACACCCCCTCCAGTCCATCCCGGTACGAAGCTGGACGTTTGAAGAAGATACGGTCATCCGGATCGGGCGATCGCTCAAAAATCAGGTCGTGCTTTACAGTTCTGTCGTCTCCCGCTTTCATGTCGAATTGCGGCGCGTCGGTTTGAGTTGGAAGGCGATCAATTTGGGAACTAACGGAACCTACGTCGATGGCATATCGATCGCCGAGGGAGGGATCGAGGACGGACAGATCCTTCGTCTGGCTATCTCGGGTCCTCAAATTCGATTCAACCTCGGTCAACCTCAATACTCCCTTTCATCTCCCAAACAACCCCTGCACTCATCCCAGATCTTGCGGACTCCCGACGCAGGAATTCAACTCGAAGTGCTCCCGACTCTCCAATCGTCGAAATTTGACGCGCCGAGACAGTGGGACCGGGAGGAGATTACCGAAACCGAACCGGTTCGAGATCCTTAGTGGGTCGGGGGGGAAAGATGGATTCCGAGTCGGAAATTAATCGACCCAAATCGGTACTGATGTTATTCTAAGGAAGAGTCCGGCAAGCCGTCTGGATTTTCGATGCCCAGAACCGGCAATTTCTGGCCCGGGTCACAGCGGGCAGTCCGCATCGGAGAGGTGGGAATCCATTCTCCCTGAAAGTCGCCAACTTCTCATTGCTTTGCCCGACGGGTATTTGCAATCAGTGGTTCGGTTCGGCTTAAAGCTCCCCCATTCCGATTTTGTTCACGGTGTAAATTGTCGTGTGATTACTCTGATTCTGCTTCATTCCAATCGACCACTTCCGCTGCACCATTGGGCTTTTGAGGATAAGCCGATCGTGCGGATCGGCCGGGCCAAAGATAACGATGTTGTCGTCGGGAATGCGGTCGTTTCCCGGCACCATCTGGAGTTGTGGAACAAAGCATCCGGATGGGAACTGGTCAATTTCGGTGCGAACGGCACTTATGTCAACAATCAGACGGTGACAAAAAAACGGGTCGTCGATAACATGGTGGTGCGACTCGGACACACCGGGCCGCGGCTTTTAATCCGTCTGAAACCGACGGAACTCCCCCTGACTCCCGAGCGGCCCATACCCCCATTGGAGGAGTTCCCGGCTACCGAAATCACGGAGTCGGACTCGGACACGACCCATATTGAATTTTTTGACGATGATGAGTGATATCATGTTCGCTCAAATCTTTATAATTCCTGGGTTTCCTTGTCCCCTTCTGAAGAGGCTCAAAACTTGTGCCGATTGCCCATTGCCGATTGCCTTTTCTCCAACGATTGTTTGAGTGTTTCAACGAACTTGATATGAAACTCGGGTTTGCGTTGACCACTCGCTCCCTTATAGCGTCAAGTCGCCCTAGAAGGGCGAGGTCTTAGACCCAATTTTCTGATAACCGTTCGAGTTCCGACACCACCCGTTCGAGTTCCTCCACCACCGGGGTTGACCGGGCTTGGCGAAAAGCCTCCACCAGTGATCGATAATACCAGAGTGTGCCGTCCCGCCGGCCGGTGAATCGCTCCCACAATTGTTCCCCAATTTGGCGGTAATCTTTTAAAATGGTGCGGGCGTTGTAGAGTTTGTCACAGGCCGACACCAACCGCACCGAGTCGGAGGCTGTGGGGATGTGGGCGATGTAGGCTTCTTTCCGTTCCCGCCAGGGGGGTTTCGGGGTGGTATGGCTGTCGGTGCAGCCTTCTACGATTTCCAAAACCCGATCGCCGAACCGCTTTCGGATCTCTTCTCCGGTGGGGGCTCCCCCCTGATCTTCGATCGCGTCGTGGAGGAGGGCCGCGATCGCCTCGTCCTCGTCCGCCCCGTATTCCAGGGCCAAGCTGGCCACTCCCAACAGATGGGAAACGTAGGGGACTCCAGACCCCTTGCGAATCTGATCGGCGTGCAATTCCGTCGCGTAGGTCAGGGCTTCGGTAAATCGGTCGGATAATCGCATTTTTCCGTTCTAAATCTACGATTTAATATAACCCAATTTTGCGATCGTTGTGCTTTAATAATAAAGGCGCATTTTGAATTGTAATGGAACGGTTTCGAGTCGAAGTTATCGCCAAAACCCCCAACCCGCAACAGGTCATTTACGCGGCGATGCATCAGGATTATACGGATGGATTTGTCTTCGACGAGCGGGAGTCCTGGCCCTCGGAGTCGGAAGCCGGGGAAATTATTGTCAAACGTCTTCTAGCCGGGGAACGGGGACACTACGGCCCCCTGGAACACCCATCTATTGTGTTCAACTGCGGCTATTTTCCTCACAGCGTCATGCAGCAGGCGAGAACTCACCGGGTGGGAATTTCTTTCGACGTGCAATGTTTGGCGGGTGATACAGAAGTCACCTTTATTAAAGCCGGCGGCAGTTTGAGAAAAATAAAAATTGCCGATTTATACGATATTTGGGAAAACGGAGAAAAAGCGATTCGGACTTGCAAAATTGTCGATCGCAACGGCGAACCGCCGGGAGAATACCGCCGCGATGCCAAGAAACAGATTCAGAAAATGTCCCTGCGGGTTCTGAATGAGGAAACCGGACATTTCCAAATCGGTCACGTCAATCATGTGATGTGTAGCGGTTTGCAACCCGTCTATCGGCTGAGGCTTGCAGATGGAAAAACCCTAGATTGTACGGTCAATCATCGCCTTCTGACTGGCGCAGGTTGGCAGAGGATGGGCGATGCTTTGGGTTTGATAGTTGACGACAATCACGAAGTTGTGGCGGCGACGAAAGATTGCGAGTTGATGTGTAATGGAGTTTTGCAAATCAATCCAGAATTAGAGTTCACATTTAAGGAGCGAACAAATCAATATAAACTCACCAATAAACAACTGAAAGCGCATCCGGTAAAAGTCACTCAAATCGAATACATTGGCAAACAAATGACTTACGATATTGAGATCGAGGGGCCGTGGCATAATTTTGTTGCCAATGGAATTGTAGTTCACAATTCTTATCGGTACACGGGAAATCAGATCGTCGAACTTGTCGAGGGCAAAAAAGATTTGGAAGATATCTTTTATTTGCGTCCCGTGGGAGAGTACAGCGATCGCCAAGGGAAAAAATACTATTATTCCCCCGAACAGCGTCAGGCGGATTTGGACTGGTGTTTGGAAGCGGCGAAACGCTACAAAGCCGATTTGGAAAATGGCTTTTCGGAAGAACACGCGAGGGGAAAAATCCCCTTCGATTACCGCCAGCATTTCGTGGTGAGTTTCAATCTGCGATCGCTCCTACACTTCCTGGATTTGCGCTTCAAAAAAGATGCCCAACTGGAAATCCAAAAACTCTGCGATCTGATCTGGCCCCACGTCGAAGACTGGACGCCCGCGATCGCCCAGTGGTACCAAAAAAGTCGCCTCGGAAAAAGCAGACTCGCACCATAATTGGGGTGTGGGATGTCGGGTGTGGGCCGAGGCCATATGCCCACACTCTTGCCTATTGCCTATTGCCTATTGCCTTAAAAAATGAAACTGCAAGTCAAACGTCTCAATCCGTCCGCAATTCTGCCCAAATACGCCCACGAGGACGACGCCGCCCTCGATTTGTTTTCCATCGAAAATTACGAAATTCAACCCGGGGAAAGTCACTTAATTCGCACCGGAATCGCGATCGCCCTCCCCCCCAATACGGAAGCCCAGGTTCGCCCCAGAAGCGGTTTAGCCCTGAAACATCAGATCACCGTTTTGAATACTCCCGGAACCATTGACGCGGGGTATCGGGGGGAAATCGGTGTGATTTTAATCAATCACGGCAAAACTTCATTTAACGTAACACCGGGGATGAAAATCGCCCAATTGGCGATCGCGCCCATTTTGCGGGTGGAAGTGGAGGCCGTCGAACAACTCAGTTTGACGGTTAGGGGCGATAATGGATTTGGATCGACAGGCTTCGGGGTATAAAATAATGGAAGATTTCCCCCAAAATTACGAACCGCCCATCAGACCCACTTGGGACGAGTATTTTTTGATGATGGCGAAATTGGCGGCGACGCGATCGACCTGTTTGGCGTTTCCCGTGGGGGCGGTGATCGTCAAAGATCGCCAAATTCTGGCGACGGGTTACAACGGTTCCCCCTCCGGTTCCGTCCACTGTACCGCCCAGGGATACTGCTATCCGGGACTCAGTAGCTGCGACGCCAGCAAAACCCTGCCCTCGCGGGCGGTTCACGCGGAGGCGAACGCGATCGCCCAGGCGGCAAAACACGGGATTTCCTGTACGGGGGCGAGTATTTACGTCACCCTCGAACCGTGCATTTCTTGTCTGAAATTGATCATTTCCGCCGGCATCAAAGAGGTGTATTACGAAACCGTTTTCAACAGCGGCGATAAGCTGATGGTTCGGGATCTGTTTGTCAACGATGGGTTAGTGACGCTCAAACAGATCAAACTGTCGGAGGAAATTGCTAAAAAAGCGGTGCTGTATCTCCTCAATCCGACTTCGGTTTCAGGTGTGAGATAGGGATGAAATGGGGCGCAGTTTGGGCACCGTGCCTTGCGCCCCTACAGAACCGAAATTTGAGAGATTTTATGTTTTGCGGAAAGCGATCGCCTTAC
>JBNGCR010000145.1:6196-13998 GCA_050045915.1 Limnospira sp. | reverse complement strand
CCCTGCTCCCCCTGCTCCCCCTGCTCCCCCTGCTCCCCCTGCTCCCCCTGCTCCCTACTCCCTATTCCCCATTCCCCATTCCCCATTCCCTATTCCCTATTACCGACTCCCCCGACGATCGCCCGTCCCCTCAAAAAAAAGAATTGAGGCAAAGATTTGTTAAAATTCTGAAAGCCGTTTTAGTGAGAGGTCAACTGATTCATGGAAGCAGCACTGCTGTTGGCGAAACTGCCGGAAGCGTACTCCATTTTTAGCCCCGTTATCGATATTTTGCCCGTCATCCCGGTCTTTTTCTTGCTGTTGGCTTTCGTCTGGCAAGCGGCCGTCGGCTTCAGATAAAGCCAGACCGTCCGGCTATCGGCGTTGAGTGGGCCGGGTTTGTCGCCTCCCGGAGGGGGAGGAATCGGACAAATCGAGCGGACTGAGTGCCGATAGCCAATTTATAGCGCTGCGCGGGAGAGTCGGTCCTCGAGAATCGGGAGCCCTTGAGAACTCAAAGCCCCTTTGAATCGAGGTCTTGAAGTTTTCGAGGTTCCCTCAATTGGTTGACACGCGATCGCTCATTGCGATTGATCGCTATCCGCGACCGCCGATCGCTTTTTGGAAAGCGGGACGCTCCGATAACCGCTTGCTGTACGCCACGACGGCCGGATAGTCGCCCAAATCCATCTTCAACATCATGGGGATGTAAGCCAGCATCGACCCCACCGCCACATCTGCGACGCCGAATTCATCCCCCATCAAATAGGGTCGCTGTTCCAAGATGTGATTGAGAGGCGACATCAACCGGGGGGTTTCGCGATCGCGGTTCGCCTCCACGAACACCCCCGTCGCCAATGTGGAATTGGCGAATAGCACCCACTGGGCGACTTCTCCCCGGTACTCCGGAGATTCCGGCAGATTTCCGTATTTTTCCGCCAGGTAGAGCAGGATCGCCCCCGACTCCCAGAGTGTGAAATCCCCGTCCGCGATCGCCGGAACCTTGCCCATCGGGTTGATGGCGAGGTAGTCCAGCTTGCGGTGTTCCCCGGCTTTGAGATCCAGCAGGACGAACTCGTAGGGGACGGCAATTTCTTCGAGATACCACTGCACGATGGCGGCTCGACTCATGGACGTTCCGTAAAGTTTCAGCATTTTAAATCTTTCCTAAATGGGGTTGACAAAGGCCTGCCTTTCCTCGCCGAGGTAAGGCAAAATAAGAATCGGAAGATTTCGGCTTGCCATTTTCTCCCGATCGCGACTTCATCCATTTTGAAGCAGTTTATGTTACCCATCAATCCGATCGCCCGCTTTCCATCCGCTTTGTTGCTCGGAACCCTAATTTTCATCGGGGGAACCTCCCCCCCGGCGAGCGCCGATCCTGTCGCCCGAATCGCCCAACTCACGGCGACCGAGTTTTTGGAACGGGGAATCGCCCGCTACGAACGGGGAGACACCGCCGGGGCGATCGCGGACTTTACGGAAGCCCTGTGGCTCAAACCCAACTACGCCGTCGCTTACTACAACCGGGGCGTCGTCCGCTTCAAAGCCGAAGAAAACGTCCGAGATGCGATCGCCGACTTCACCGAAGCGATCCACCTCAACCCCGAATACGTCGATGCCTACTACAACCGGGCCGTCGCCCGGGTGAAACTGGGGCAATACTGGCCCGCGATCGACGATACCACGGAAGTCATCCGCCTCGATCCCGTCCACGATCGCGCCTACTATTTGCGGGGGTTAATTTACGCGGAAAATCTGGGGGATTATCAAACCGGAATTGATGACTTTAGCGAAGCGATCCGCCTCAACCCAAATGTGGCTGCCCCCTATTTTAAACGAGGAAATGCCCGCTACCGAACCGGCGATCGCGAGGGGGCGATCGAAGATTACAACGAGGCGATCTACCTCGACCCCGACGACCCGGAAGCCTACTACAACCGGGGCATCAGCCGTTACCAAATCGGCGATCGCCAAGGCGCCCGATCCGACTTGCAGCAGTCCGCCGACCTGTCCGCGCGATCGGGCAATTTGCAACAGTACCGGCAGGCGATCGACACTTTGAAACAATTGATAATTGATAATTGATAATTAATAATGGACAATAATTTTTGATGCGTCTGAAATCCGCGACCCATGGGCGACCCGGGACGGTCGCCCCACCGATGACATCTTCGGGGTTTCCCCAAACCGGCGATCGCACCGAGACTTTACCGAATCTTTACAAATGAAATCGGGAGTTGACGAAAGTTTTACATGGGAGCCGTTAACTTTTGATTACACTGAGGGTAGACGCTACATAGCTTAATTTCGGTTAAGCGACCCGGTGCAGCTACGAGATATTCTATCAATATGAAGCGATCGCGAGGTTTTGGAACCGCGTAGACGGGGGTGAGGGTAGACACACCAAAGCCAAGGGTTGACTCGAAGCCAATATTGGGCGTGAGTTGGAGTGTAAAACGATATCCCTTATTAAACGAGAGGGAACGACTGTGACGGATTCTGGGTTCAGCTACTATCATCAGACCAAGCCCGACGAACAACTTCTGTACGACCACTTGCAAGAGTGTGCGGAAGTTGAATCGCCGGAGGAGACGATCGCGCGTTTTCGCCGTCTGTTTCTCGGCGAGCAGGAATATGAAGTTGTCCCGGTGTGGAAGGCTTTGGGGAGAATCATCGACTCGGATTTGGGTCGCGAACGGTTTATTTTTACGATCAACCGGTGCTGCTATATTTTGGTGAACCGGTGGCAAAAGCGATCGCGCCTACAGTGGGCCATTCCGGAACTCATCAGCCTGTTGACCCAGGAACCGAGCGGCCTCCCCCCCTCCTGGACGGCCCACCTCCTGCGTCGGATGATGCAGCAATTTATCCAAACCGATCAATATCAAGCCCTTCGTCGCCTCGCCCATGTGTTTCACGACCGCCGCAAACCGGACAAACAGGAAGAAACCAAACTCGAAAATTTGATCGTCCGCTATCCTTATCTCTACGACCACTGTTTTCTCACCGACGAGAGCACCACCGACCAACGGCAGCAGATCCGCCAGATGCGACAGACGGCCAGCCGCCGGTTTGATCGCGATTTGTATCAATACATGAGCTACCAGCGCAGCAGTCCCGAACAGCGGCTCATTTTACCGACCCCCAAAAATCCCACCCTGTTGAGCGATCGCAAATTGACCCAGGCGGTCAGCCACTTTACGGGTAAAGTCGATCGCGGGTACACCTATCAAGAATCGTCCCGGCTGTTTCTCAAGCAAACTCGCCGCGCCCGGTCTTACCGGACGTTTAAGGAAGATCTCTACGAGTATCTGAGTGCTTCCATCGACAGCAAATATGGGAAAAAGCGCTTCAACCAACGGTTGTATCAAACCTTGCAAGATACTCTACCCCACAATGATTCTCAGAAAGTCAACGACAGCCTGATCGCCGGAACCTGTCGGAAGGTTTTGAATTTTATGGTGGTCGAGGGGACCCACCGTCCCAATCACTTCGTCCTTCTCGACCTGACGAGCAACTTGGGAATTACCCCGGTCGTGGGTCTGATGCTCAAAATTGTCCTCATCTGTCGCCGGGTGAGGGGAGATCTGGAAAAACGGTTTGCGGTGTTGTTTACGCACTATGCGGGTTTCCCGAAGCCGAAGGTGTTGTGGTTGGTCGAGTCCCTGGAAAATTTGAATCTAGCGTTCAGCCTCAATTTCGGTTCAAAAAAGGCTCGATTACTCAGTGCTTGATCGTTTGGGATCGCTCCCAGGACTCATCGGAAGCGATCGAGATTTACGAACTGACAGATTGACAAGCGGAACGGTCAGAGGAGAGATGTTCTGCGATCGCGATCGCATTTCATGCAACTGGAAATCCACAAAAAAAGTGAAGAAATCCTTAAATTGACTGAGGTGAACAAATTGTAGACTGGAATTGTGAAATATTAAAGAATCCGACCCGAACCCATCATCTTCAAATTCTCTGGAAGCATAATTTGACCGGTTTAGAGACACGAGTCGCGGTTCTCAGTCCCAGATATTTTCTCAGTCCAAATGTCTTATACAATTTCTCAAAGCTGTTCCGGATGTGGTAGTTGTCTGCCCCACTGTTCTGCGGGGGCAATTCTGCGCGACGATGGAGAATTTTGGATCGAGCCGGGGTTGTGTACCGGCTGTCAGGACGAGGCTTCGGAACCGGAATGCGTCGCCCGATGTCCGACCCAAAGCCTGGTTCCCCTTCCCGCCAAAAAAGGCCGCTACAAAGCGGTGGAAAGAACCGCCACGAGTCCCGACATTTTCTCCAACGGTATGAATAATCCCTTCGCCTCCTCGATGGTGATTTGGGAAGGGTGTAATTTGCTCACGGGCGCCGCCATTTTACCGTGGACGACGGACCTCAACGGCAAATTTTATTATCAACGTCCCGTGAAGCAGGGACGGGGTGCGATGCTGTTTCGGCTGGCGGAAGATTGGGAATCCACTTTATCCTCATCTCCCGATACCAATCCCGAACCTATCTTCGACATTCGCTCGGCTTGTTTACATTTAATTTATGCCGCCCACGCCGTCGCGTTGGAGCGACCTTGGGAACAAGAATTTATCATTACCGACCGGCAAATTGAACGGTATCTCGGACTGGACAAACGCAAGGATCTCAGCAAGGCCACCAAACTTTCGTTGATCAAAATTCTGGCGCGGCAACCCGGTCAGCTCGAAGTGGCGATCGACTGGCCCCAACAGGGTGGGGTGCGGGGATTTACCCTCCCCCAAGATCGGCTGTGGCACCTTTCAGACATTCAACATCACTTTCAAAAAGATGATGAGTTGGGGTATAAATATCTCACCGGTTTGACCTTCAAAATTAGGGCGGGAAATTGGTCGAAATATTTTCTCAACAAACGGGGGCATCGCCAGCGAGAAACGTTCTATCAATACGGGACGTTGCCGAAGTTCCTGTTGACCACGGTCATGAGTATTTGGCAGCAACATATCGGCGCGGCGCGGATGATGTTGTGGCTGCTGTTTAAAACGAAGGTGGGGCGGAAACAATCCATCACCGTGCCGACGCTGATGCGGGTGGCTTACGGGGCGGAAAAAATTTCCCAGGCGTCCAGTTCTCGCGAGGAACGAAAGCGGCTGTTGCGATCGTTTGAAAATGATTTGGAAGTGCTCCACCACTACGGACTCAAACCCCAATTTGACCCAGTGACGTACCCCCCCGAAATTCAACCCCTGTGGGCGCGGTTGGCAGATTTGCCGAACGATGCGGAGGAGGCGATCGACTTTTGGATCGACGACGGCAGCAGCGATCGCCGCCTGACGGATTCGAGCCCCCGGGGCAAGTGGAATCTGTTGATGAAAGCGCGAATTTTGAGTTTCGATTTACCCTCGGAATGGGCGCAGCAATTGGCGAAGTTTGAGCAAAAAAAACAGGCGAGAATCGCCAAAAAACATCGCTCGAAATTGCAGAAAATTGGGTTGTCTGCCGATCAGATCATTAAAGCCAGAAAAAAACAGGGAATCAGCCAGCGAGCCCTGGCGCAGATGACGGGAAAAAGTCAGAGTTGGATTCGGGATTTGGAAAACGGCCGCTTCTCGGCAAAACCGCAGGATCAGGAGATTTTGCGTCAGATATTGGGATTGAGTTGAATCGATCGCGTTTTGAGGGCAGAGGGCAAAAAACCGGGTTCCTACGCCAGTCTCGGGTTTTGGGAACAGAGCGATCGCGCGATCGATTTTAAAGGGAAATCGTTTCGCCGCCCCGCTGCAAAGACGCGCTCAACCCCCAGAGAATTTTCACCAATTCGGCCCCCACTTCCCCGGAAGAAGTCGGGCAGGGTTGGTTGGTTTTGACGCATTCGAGGAAGCGATCGCAGGCTCGTTTTAACGGTTCGCTCGGCGGCACTTCCAGCACTTCCCGACGCTGCCCCGCCCCCTTCCACGTTTCCCCGACGGCCTCCAAATGCCCGTGCAGCAGGGTTAGAGGAGCCTCGGAGTCCAATTCGTCAAAAATCAGCGTTCCCCGGCTTCCGACTACCCCCAAGCGCCGCTGCTTGTCCGGATTGAGCCAGCAAAGGTGGATGTAGGCGCGAAATCCGTCCGGGTAGGTGAGGGTTGCCATCACTAAGTCCGAGAGTCCCGGAGTGGCGGGAAAAACCGGCGACGAACCGTCCTCGGTTTGCAGGGTGCGATCGGGTTGCAGCCAGACTGTCCCGGTCGCCTGCACCGCCACGGGTTTCTGGCCCAGCCAGCTATTCATGATGGCGATATCGTGGATCGCCAGATCCCAGAGGGCATCGACATCCCGGCGGATGGGCTCCAGGTGGGTGCGGGTGGCGTAGCCGTAGCGGAGTTCCCCCACCGCATTTTGGGCGATCGCTTCTTGGCCCCGTTCCACCACCGAATTAAACAGGTAAGTATGATCGACAAATAATTGCCGATTTTGTTGTTTCGCCCGGTCGCAAAGTTCCCGGGATTTCGCCGGGTTCACGGTCAGGGGTTTTTCCGCAAAAACGTGATATCCCCGCTCCAAAGCGGCAACAATTAAGTCATAGTGGGTGGAGGCGGGAGTGGCGATCGCGACGGCCTGCAACCCCGGCACGTCCAACGCCGCCGACCCGTCGGCAAACAGCAACTTTTCATCGAGTTGAAATCGTTCTCCGATTATTTTTAACTGTTCCGGTATCGCTTCCGCCACCGCCACCACTTCGGATTCCGGGTGGCTTTGAAAATTGCGGATCAGGTGATTGCCCCAGCGTCCAGCGCCGAGGACGGCAACTTTGATCGGATCGGCCATAATCTCAAATCCTGATAATTAACCTTAAAAATTGGGGGGGTGGCAGGTGGGGGGAATTTTAGATTTTAGATTTTAGATTTTAGATTCCTCGGTTCGGGAGAAGTTAGTCGTTAGAAATGAAGAGTGAGAAATTTCTCTCTTCTCTTTCCTCTATTCTCTTTCCTCCCTACACCCTACACCCTACACCCTACACCCTATCCCCGCCTATGGATAAAAATGCTTCCCGGGCGGCGGCTTGTTCGGCGGCTTTGATCGATCGCCCCGTCCCCTGGCCTAGTTTCTGGCCTTTGAACCAGACTTGCGCCGTAAATCGGGCTTTGTCACCGGCATAGCCGGTTTCTTTGACCTCGTATTTGGGCAACAATTTGTAATTGCTTTGGGTCCACTCTTGCAGGGCGGCTTTATAATTTTGTCGGGCCGGATCTTCAAAAATTTCCTTGGCGCGATCGAGCAGGTGCGGATCGAGCCAGGGGCGAACCAATTCCAAGGTATTGGTACTCAGATATAGCGCACCTAAAACCGCTTCAAAACAGTCCGCCAGACGGGATTCCTCCCCCATTGTATCGCGGACGGCGCTGCCGGCGACCAGCAAATAGCGCCCGAGGCCGTAGCTGTCGGCAATTTCGGCTAAAACGCGATCGCTCACCAACACCGATCGCACCGCCGCAAATTCCCCCACGGGGGCCTCCGGATAGACCTCGAACAGCAGTTCGGAAGCGGCCAGCCTCACCACGGAATCCCCCACAAATTCCAATTGTTCGTAGTTTTTTTCCGTGGAAACGCTGGGGTGGGTGAGGGCCAAATCCAACAACTGCCACGCGATCGGCGTTCGGGTGGAGAGTCCCAACCGTTCGACCACCTTCTCCAACTGATTCTGTCGCCTCGGGTGACTGACTGCCTCGAATCGACGCTCCAATCCGTTTGACCTCCAAATTCAACCTTCTATTTTAAAACAATCGCGATCGCTTGTAAAAATTAAAGCCCTCCCCTTGGTGAGGGGAGGGTGGGGTGGGGTTCGTCAACTTTGCTCAGATTAAATA
>JBNGCR010000145.1:1519-6096 GCA_050045915.1 Limnospira sp. | reverse complement strand
AGGGTGGGGTGGGGTTCGTCAACTTTGCTCAGATTAAATAATGTTCTTTGAGCAGTGCGGTAATATCTTCGGGGGAAATTTGGCTGTATTTTTCCTTAGACGGCATCATCACCATGTTGGGAGCTTTTTTACAGCGTTTTTGACAACTGGTGGGGACGATTTTAATTTGTTCCTCAAGTCCGAGATTTGCGATCGCTGTTTGCAGAGCCATATTCAGTTGTTTTCCGCCCCGTTTGAGACAGCCGGATTTTTGACAGAGCATGATTTTTCCGGGGGTAGATTTTGAGCAAACGGTCGGGGGAATTTTGGGGCGTTCCAGGGAACAGGCGATCGGGCAAATTTGATCGGCTTTGACCTGGAGTTTCTTAGCCTTCAATTTTTGTTTGCCACAGACGTGGATCAAGTCGCCGAAATGGAGGTCAAAATTCCACGTTTTTCGCAATTCTTTGGAGAGTTTGATCCGAAAATTTTGTCCGCCGGTGTTGACCACAATCGCCTTCGGTTTTCCGTTGGATTTGCGGAGGAGATCGATAAATGTCGCTTCCAGTTGGATGGAAGACGTTGGGAGCGTGCATGGTGTCGTCATGGCTCTGGTTTTTATTTAGAAAAATTTGCAATAGAAATCGATAGAAATTCCGGACAGCAGACCCTTTCTCGACCGAATCGAGTATCGCCCTTGTCGGTGAATTTCTGGATTGAAAGTAACATTACGATATCCCGAAATTTGATTCCGAGTCTTTTGATACCGTTTCCCAAAAAATAAAGAGGCGATCGCGCCGTTTTATTATCCAGAAAAATAAATAGAAAATCCCCCAATTCAGATGGGGGGTAGTGCCGGGGTCAACCCATTTGGCAGAGGAATTTGGGAACCCTCAAACAAACCTCTGCGCTACAGCGATCGCAGCGGCTGGGGGCGGGTTGAGGCGGGTTGTACAGCAGCCAATCGAAGATTTGCTGAAGTTGGGTGAGGGAAATCAAACCGTACTGCCACAGTAGCATAGCGAGGGGATCGCCCGGTTGTTTGTGTTGCAGGGCGATCGCGAGTTCGTCGCCGGAAATGGCGAGTTCTTCCAGGAGGAATTTCCGGAAAGCCCGGGTATTAGAATTGTTTTCCATGACGGCAATTGAGAATTAGAATTGAATGGGGAAATGGAGAGAGGAACCCCCGCCCGGGCAGGGGAAGAATTAAAGGTGTTGCGAGGAAGAATCGAGTTGTTGTTCGAGTCGTTCAATGCGATCGATCAGCGTGCGAATTAACTGGGCTTCCACGTCAGGAAGTTTGCCGTGTTCGAGGGGGCAACCGCAGTCCGCCCGACAAATAATTCGACCCGGAACGCCGACGACGGTACAATCGTCCGGCACGTCCTGCAGAACGATCGAACCCGCACCGATGCGGACGTGGCTACCGATCGCGATATTGCCGAGAATTTTTGCCCCGGCGCCCACCACCACGTTATTGCTCAACGTCGGGTGGCGTTTTCCGGTTTCTTTTCCCGTCCCCCCCAGCGTGGCATTTTGATAGATCAAACAGTAGTCGCCGACGATCGCGGTTTCTCCGATAACGACACCCATGCCGTGGTCGATAAAAACGCCCTGTCCGATGGTGGCACCGGGGTGAATTTCGATCCCCGTTAAAAACCGCCCGATGTGGGAGAGAAAGCGGGGCAAAACCGGAATTTGGTGTCGGTACAGCCAATTAGAAATTCGGTGCATTGCCAGAGCGTGCAAGCCGGGATAGCAGCAGAGCACTTCCAGCCCATTTCGAGCCGCCGGGTCCCGTTCAAAAATAATTTGAAAGTCGGCCCGGATGGTTTCCCAAAGGGAGCGGACGGGGGCGGTGGATTTGGGAAAGTGGGCGACGGGAGTCGGGCCAAATTTCCATCGCTTTTTTTTGTGCGTTTCATGCAAAGGAAAGGGTTGTAACATGAGTAAGGGTGATTGACATCTAGAGCGGGTGTTGTTGTATTGCTTATATCAAAGACTCTTTTCCGATGCGCCGCAGCGGACATCGATTAGATTGATTAGTTAATTACCCTGTACTCAATTTTTTTGTAACCCCGACTCTCGGGGAATTTGAAGCGATCGCCAAAAATTTTTTGGGGTGGGGGGACGGGTATTTTTAGCGGGGGGGACGGGTTTTTTCGAGTCCGGGGTGCGGGGTTCTGCACTCAAGTGAGATCGGGGCGAAAGTCCGATGGGGTATGGGATTGGAGTGGCAAGAATCGTAAATTTGGGTTAAAACTCAAATTGAAAAGATCCCCAGGGTGCGATCGCATGATAGATGGAGGTTAGGGCATTTTTTCCGAATTAATATTAAAAAAATCTGCACTTGTTTGAACTCACCGCACAAACGGTTAAAATAGATACAGAATTGAATTCCGTGACAGCACTGGGGAAAGCCGAAGCGCCGACTCCAGTCTTTTTTGTGGGCGGGGCGATCGGATCGGGATGCAAACCGAGTCAAATCGGAAAAAAAAATAAACGTCTGATACTTTGGCTACAGACTCATCTTACAGTAAGTATAAAGACGCAGGTTAATTTCAAAAAAATTGACAAATTTGAGTCCGAGGTGAGTACAAATGGGGGTGGCGATCGCACCTCACCAAAAATCCCGACAACTCCCATCCCATCAAGATTTGGGGGTGAGTACATCGAAGCCAGTGTCTCCCCGTAAAAACACTGGGACCCCCACAAAAAAATACCCGCCCCCCATCCCGCAAAAAAAAATAAACCCCGCCATACCAGGGGTTTCGGTAATGAGTACATCACTAATTATATTAATAAATTGAATCTGCGATCGCTTCCCAATCCGCCCGGACGGGGGGTGCTATAACTTCATCAACGCCGGGATACCAGTCCGGGCCGAAGCAGACTTTACTTTCGACGAATTGAAGATTTGGAAATCTCGCAACATTCCCCCGGGGGAAAGAGTATTTCCCACTCAAGTTTACACGGCCAAAATGGATGGGTCAAACCCCAACTGACCCCCCGATGTCCACCTTTACCCACGGAATTCAATGACACCGATAACCGATACCACGACGGAGATCCGAACTCCCACCGTTAAATCCGGGGGTTGCAACTGCGGTGCGACCCCAACCGAAGAAATCCAAGATCAAAAACTGCGGGAACGCATCGAAAAACACCCCTGCTACAGCGAAGACGCCCACCATCACTATGCCAGGATGCACGCCGCCGTCGCGCCCGCCTGCAACATTCAGTGCAACTATTGTAACCGCAAATACGACTGCGCCAACGAAAGCCGCCCTGGCGTCGTCAGCGAACTGCTGACCCCCGAAGAAGCCGCCCACAAAGCCTTAGTGATCGCCGGAAAAATCCCCCAGATGACCGTGTTGGGAATTGCCGGCCCCGGCGACCCCCTCGCCAACCCGGAACGGACATTCCGCACCTTTGAATTGGTGGCGGCACAGGCGCCGGACATCAAATTATGTCTGTCCACCAACGGCCTGATGTTGCCCGATTATATCGATCGCATCAAAGAATTAAACATCGATCATGTCACCCTGACAATTAACATGATCGACCCCAAAATCGGCGAAAAAATATATTCCTGGGTGCACTACCGCCGCAAGCGCTATCATGGCATCGAAGCGGCGACCATTCTCCGCGATCGCCAAATGGAAAGTTTGGACCTGCTGCGGGAAGCCGATATCCTCTGCAAAGTCAACTCCGTGATGATTCCGGGCATCAATGACGAACACCTGGCGGAAGTCAATAAAGTCATCCAATCCAAGGGCGCATTCGTACACAATATCATGCCCCTAATTTCCGCCCCCGAACACGGAACCTACTTCGGCCTCAACGGACAGCGCGGCCCGAACCCCAAAGAGTTGAAATCCCTGCAAGATCAATGTTCCGGCAACATGAAGATGATGCGCCACTGCCGCCAGTGCCGCGCCGACGCGATCGGATTGTTGGGAGAAGATCGATCGCAAGAATTTAGCAAACAGAAAGTCATGGAAATGAAGGCGGAATATGACCTCGAAAGCCGCCAAAAAGTCCACGCCGGCATCGACAAATTCCGGGCGGAAATCAAAGCCGCGAAACAGCAGTTGGCGGCGATGAAAACAGCCGGCGATCGGGAAATTCCCCAACCCCCCACCGAAAAAATCCTGTTGGCCGTCGCCACCAAAGGCAGCAACCTCGTCAACCAACATTTCGGCCACGCCAAAGAATTCCAAATCTTTGAAGTGGACGGCAGCGAAGTCCAATTCATCGGACATCGCAAAGTCGATCACTATTGTCAAAGCGGATACGGCGAAGAAGCCACCCTCGACCATATTATTGAAGCGATCGCGGACTGCAAAGGCGTCCTCGCCTCCAAAATCGGAGACTGCCCCCAAGAACGCCTCCGCACCGCCGGCATCGAACCCTTTGAAGGGTACGACACCATCGACAAATTGGCGATCGCCTTCTACGACCAATATCAGGGAGTCGGGAGTCGGGAGTAGGAAGTCGGGAATTGGGAACTGAAACCGCCCGACTCCAAGGGCGATACTTACATCTCTAAACCGTCAAGAAGTGTCACCCGTAGGGGCGCAAGGCTTGCGCCCTCC
>JBNGCR010000145.1:0-1419 GCA_050045915.1 Limnospira sp. | reverse complement strand
GCCATGAGTGATTGTATTTATTTTGACAACAACGCCACCACCCGCATCGACGAAGCGGTTGTCGAAGCGATGCTGCCCTACCTGACGACCTTCTACGGCAACCCTTCCAGTATGCACAGCTTCGGCGGACAGGTGGGGCGGGCCACCAAACAGGCCAGAGAACAGGTCGCCGCCCTCCTGGGGGCTGACGACACGGAAATCGTCTTCACCAGTTGCGGCACCGAAGGCAACAACGCCGCCATCCGCGCCGCCCTGCAAGCCCAGCCCAACAAACGCCACATCATCACCACCCAAGTCGAACATCCGGCGGTTTTGAACGTCTGCAAACTGCTGGAGAAAAAGGGTTACAGCGTCACCTACCTTTCCGTCAACGGCGAAGGACAGATCGACCTCGACGAACTCGCGGCGTCCCTGACCGATGATACCGCCCTGGTTTCGATGATGTACGCCAACAACGAGACGGGGGTGATTTTCCCCGTCGAAGCGGCGGGGGCGATGGTCAAAGAACGCGGCGCCACCTTCCACGTCGATGCGGTGCAGGCGGCGGGGAAAGTCCCCTTCGACCTGAAAAATAGCACCATCGACCTGCTCACCCTCTCCGGGCACAAACTGCACGCCCCCAAAGGCATCGGGGCGCTGTACGTCCGCCGGGGCGTGAGATTCCGCCCCCTGCTGATCGGCGGGCACCAGGAGCGGGGCAGGCGCGGCGGCACCGAAAACGTGCCGGGAATGGTCGCCCTCGGCAAGGCGGCGGAACTGGCCCGGGCTGCGTTGCCCAACGTCGAGGAAGAACGGCAATTGCGCGATCGCCTCGAGTGGAACATCCTCGCATCCATACCCAACACCGCCATCAACGGCGACCCGGTGCACCGCCTCCCCAACACCACTAACATCGGTTTCAAGTACATCGAAGGGGAAGCGATCCTGCTCTCGTTGGACAAATACGGCATCTGCGCCTCGTCCGGTTCGGCCTGCACCTCGGGCTCCCTGGAACCCTCCCACGTCCTGCGGGCGATGGGACTGCCCTACAGCGTCCTCCACGGTTCCATCCGCTTCAGCATCTCCCGCTACACGACGGAGGCGGAAGTCGATCGCGTCCTGGAAGTGCTGCCGGAAGTGGTGGAACGCCTCCGCCTCTTGTCTCCGTTCGACAGCGACGAGGCGGGATGGTTGCAAGAGCAGGAAAAGGCGGCTTTGACGCACTGAAGATGGGGGGCGGAGGGAGCAGAGGAAGCGGAGGAAGCGGAGGAAGCGGAGGAAGCGGAGGGAGCGGAGGGAGCAGAGGGAGCGGAGGAAGCCGAGGGAGCCAAGGGAGCGGAGGGAGCCGAGGGAGCGGAGGAAGCCGAGGGAGCGGAGGAAGAAATTGCCTCCCCTGCCTCCCCTGCCTCCCCTGCCTCCCCTGCCTCCCCTGCCTCCCCT
>JBNGCR010000144.1:0-14063 GCA_050045915.1 Limnospira sp. | reverse complement strand
GGGTTCATGACAGATGTTCACCTTTCGGTTAGTCATAGATGATTGGCAGTGGTCGAGTTATTGGGAGCAGATTCTCCCTCATCGCCTTCCGTTCCCCGCTTCAATCCTAGGGTTGTGAGTCCCAAAACTGGGGGTGGCTATCGCCTCCTCTCTTGGATTATCAGCTTTGCTTATTTCCTCTATAAGGAATTTCAATCAGCCGATTTCCTTGACCCTGAGAGTTCCGTACCTCATTTGGTATCAAATTGATACCAAATTTCGGAACATACAGATAGTTATAAGGCTGGTCAGGGATGCGTCCCTTGTATTCACCCAAGGGGGTGAAAGCCTTACCGGGAGGTTATTTCGGGCGTTTCAGCCTTATTTCATTCCCGAACGAATCGCACAGGTGTCTCTATATTATTTAAGTTAATCGAAATCCGTCTCGGATCGAAGCGATCGCGCGATCGCCACTCAGACCCGAAATCAATTTCCCGACCTTCCCCGACCGATCGCCGAGCACACTGCGGGCCAATTCTCAGTGAATTCAAGAGGGGTCGATCGGCTCTTTTGGCGAGAATCAACAGGTGGTCGAGGGTTCCACCGGACTGGTGCGATCGCGAATTTCGGTTCCCCGCCAATCCAGCCCGGACAGTTCCCCAATCATCTCAAGATGATTTGGACGAACCCGTACTCCGCCCTGAGTTCGGTGTTGTACCGAAATCACTCGGTCATGACCATACCGAGATTCCCGGTGCTTTAACAGCTTCTTGTCCAAATGAGAATTGCTGGGGTTTTGAGTTAGAACTTATGCGCGTACAGTACCTCCATCACGTCACAGACATAGGAGATGCCAGAATAATCGTCGAAAAACTGCGCGGCGACCTCATCCGAAATCTTTACGGCCATCTCCCGATTAGGGGTGAGCACCTCAAACTTTACATTCGAGAAGGTGTCGCCAACGGTGGGTTGTCCCGACGATCGCACGCCGCGACTGCCTTTACCGCCAGCGGCTACCACCGTATAACCGGTAGCTCCGGCTTCCTCGATGATCTTGGCGACCTTTTTCAGCAGCACCTTTTCCGTAACGATAACGAGTTTGCTGGCTTGCTGGGTCATGTGGGTTACCTCTTAATACGTTGTGTTGTGACAATTCAAGGCAAGACTGTATGGTTTTGCTTTGAACCATATACTTAAGATTATGCCAAAGATCGGCGAATCTAATTCCCTCTATTGAGAAAGATTGACTCAGATTAGCGGAAGCATTTTATAAAAAAAACTTATTCTTTTGGCGCTCCTACAATGGATTAGGATATAGACCCCGCGAGGTCCGTGCGTTCACCTCAGCCACGGGCCTGTTGTGCAGGTCGAGCCAATGCGCGTTGGTTCAAACCGGGCAGTGGCAAAATCTCGGCAACATGAGCGTTGAACAGCAGCTCTTCGAGTTCGCCTGGGTTTGTCAGTGGTGCACTATCCGCGATCGGACTCAATAACAACAATGTATAGAGAAAATTCTGCGATCGCAATTTATAGCAGGCAACCTCGACCGATGTCCCGATCACCCCGGCGACTGCTATACATTGACCCGAGAGAGACGAGTTTTCGGGTAATGATAATCAAAACTTATAGCTTGAATTTAAAATTACTTAGCAGATTTATATAAAGCGATCGCAAATTTGTGCAGTTCTTAAGATAAACTTAAGCACATAGATTTAAGCGCATAGAGATTTGAACCTAGATAGACCCGAGTCTATAGAAGACCATAGGGGTAACTCGTCTTCTCAACCCTGTCCGGAAAAATACCATCCCCGGATTGCTATCGTTCGGATCTCGCCCAATACCCAAGAGTGAAGCCCCACACGCCAACTTGGGTTTGACTTTTGTTCCATCCCTCAAGATCAATCACCTCTTCTCCCCAGAGCGAGAAGACCAAAGGAGGTACTCATGGTAAATTTCTCTCGCATTTCCCATCGTTTCTGTACACTGCCGGCGTTTCCGCAGCCGGCTCTACCTTCATCTCTGGTTGGCTGTGTTTCCCACAGTCTGCATCTGGTTTGCGACTTTGGGGGTGAGTCCGATGGCGTTTAACCTGCATGGTTTTAACGTTAATCACTCGGTGGATACTTCGGGTCGTCCGGCATTGACCGATGCCGACCGCCGGAGCGAAACCTTATCTTCCAGCACACGACGCACCGGGATGGAGATGCATTCTTAGTGGCGGGTTGACTCGCCGCCTACCCGGATGCGTGGAGCCAGCCACCGAGGATTCGAGGCCGCGCTTGCCTCCCGTCCTGACCCCTAAAATCTAAATCAAGGAGGAATTAAAAAGTGGATTTCTTAGCCGATTTTTTGACGCGCTTTGGGGATAAGTTGCAATCCCCAACACTCGGCTTTCTGATTGGCGGTATGGTCATTGCCGCTGTCAATAGCCAACTGCAAATTCCAGATGCAGTCTATAAATTCATCGTCTTCATGCTGCTCATCAGGGTTGGCCTGAGCGGTGGCATTGCCATCCGTGAGGCCAATCTGGCAGAGATGGTGTTGCCCGCGATATTCGCTGCGGTCATCGGTATCCTTGTCGTGTTCATCGCACGCTACACCTTAGCCATCCTGCCGAACGTCAAAACCGTCGATGCCATTGCGACCGGGGGCTTGTTCGGTGCCGTGAGTGGCTCTACCCTCGCCGCCGGCATAACGATGATGGAATCGGAAGGTATGCAATATGAGGCTTGGGCTGGCGCACTCTATCCTTTTATGGACATCCCAGCCCTCGTGACTGCGATCGTCTTAGCCAGCATTTATACGAGCAAGCAAAAAGCCAAGCAGGAGGCTCTCAGCAAGCAGGAGTCTCTCAGCAAGCAGGAGTCTCTCAGCAAGCAGCCGGTTGCCGCAGGTGGGTATCCCAGCGAGCCGGAGTATCCCACCACCCGGCAGGAGTATCGCAGGCAGCAGCGCGGTACCGCAAGCAATCGGGTCGAGATCTGGCCCATTGTGAAGGAAAGCCTCCAGGGTTCTGCCCTCTCGGCACTGCTGCTCGGCATCGCTTTAGGCATACTTACCAAGCCTGACAGTGTCTATGAGAGCTTCTTCAATCCTGGCTTTCGCGGCTTGCTTTCAGTCCTGATGCTGATCATGGGTATGGAAGCCTGGGCAAGAATCGGCGAACTCCGCAAGGTGGCTCAGTGGTACGCTGTATATGCCTTTGTGGCGCCGCTACTGCATGGGTTCATTGGTTTCGGTCTGGGCATGATCGCCCACGTCACCACGGGATTCAGTCCTGGTGGCGTCGTGATCCTGGCCGTCATTGCCGCCTCTAGTTCAGACATCTCCGGGCCGCCCACTTTACGAGCCGGTATCCCCTCGGCTAATCCCTCCGCCTACATCGGCGCGTCCACAGCCATTGGTACGCCGGTTGCGCTTGCCATCGGAATCCCCCTCTACATCGGACTCGCCCAGACGCTGATGGGTGGTAGCTGATCCCAGACGGGTCGCGGTCTGCCGGCGCTCCCCCGCTCCGGCAGACCAACGCGGCTATGAATTAATCAAATTATTAATGATTAATTTACCTTTAAATACTATGGAACCTTTATCAAAAGACCCTTCTCCTCGCTGGGGCAATTGGTTTAATGGAGTCCACATCATTCGTTTTCTGGAACTGGTGCAGGACTTAATTGTGATTTCGTTGTGCATTGGCCTGTTTAGCTTCATGGTGATGCAATTGCGAGAGATGTTTCTGTCGCTGTTGCCCCCTTTGGACTTTCCTCGGGTCACTGCCGATATTTTGTTCTTGCTAATTCTGGTGGAATTGTTTCGATTACTGATTATTTATTTAAAGGAGCATCGAGTTTCGATTGGAGTCGCAGTGGAGGTGTCGATCGTGTCGGTGCTGCGGGAAATCATTGTCCGAGGCATTTTGGAAACCCCGTGGGTGCAGGTGATGGCGGCCTGCTCTTTTCTCATCGTGCTGGGCGGTTTATTGGTCGTCCGCGCTTGGATTCCGCCTACCTTTGATGGCATTGACCCGGAGCAGCAGGTGTCCCGCCGTCACCGGATACGCTTTGCTCAAGCATTGGCCGAAAGGGACGGCAAACCGGATGCTGAATCGTTTCAACCTTGAATTAGACCGGTCATATCATGTCCGCTTAATATGATAACTGATGGTCCGGACTTGATATGAGGGGCGATCGCGATCGCCCCTTTAGAAACATCAAACGCTCTCAACTCCAATTCAATACCCGATGCGATCGCACCCGATGAAGCCCGATGGAAAATGGGTTAGGATGTTCGGATACCGGGTTGCCATCCGGATGTTCGATGTGACCCTCGGAAACCCGGCACCTCGGTCAGATCGTTTGAATTGAAGTGGCTCATGACGTTAGCGGATATTGTCGTAATTGGGGCGGGAATTGCGGGGTTGACTTGTGCGAAGCAATTGCGTCGGCAAGGATATTCAGTCGTAGTGGTGGAGAAATCCCGGGGAGTGGGGGGGCGATCGGCAACCCGCCGGGTGGCCGGAACTCGGGCGGATCACGGGTTGCGGTATTTGGAACCGACGGGGGAGAAAGTGCGCGAGTTGATCGCCGGGATGGAGGGCGATCGCGAGGGGAACTTACAACAGTGGACGGATACGGTTTACGAGTGGAAATCAGGTGAATTTCAACCCTCTCTACCCCTGACCCGCTACGTCGCCCCCCGAGGGATGAATTCGGTGGGAAAATTCCTGGCTCGAGATCTAGAAATTTGGTTCAGCCGCCGGGTTACAGGTTTAATTCCCCACAATCATCAAACCTGGAATTTACAATTAGAAGTCACCGGCGACGGCTATCCGGAAACCCCCCGGGAAATTGGGGCGAAGGCGGTGGTGGTGGCAATTCCGGCGCCCCAAGCCTTGATGGTGTTGGAACAACCGGAAGCACAAATTCCGTCAGATCTTCTCGAAGGGGTGCGATCGCCCGAATACGACCCCTGCATCGCCGTGATGGCCGGGTATTCCCCGGACAAATGGCCGCAGGTAGAAGCCCGGACTCCCCCCTGGCAGGCGGTGCGGTTCCCGGAGTGCGATCGCCTCGACTGGATCGGTTTGGACAGCAGCCGCCGCCCCGATCCCTCCCAACCCGTTTTCGTCCTCAATAGCGGTGCCGAATTTGCCCGCGAGTTTCTCGATGCCACCGATTTACAACCCCCCGGAAAAATGCTGTTAAAATTGGCGGGCGATCGCCTATTTTCCTGGCTGGATTCCCCGGAATGGATGCAGGTTCACCGCTGGCGATATGCCTTCTGTCGCCAACCTTTGCCCGTCGAATGTTTGACGGCGACAACGCCCCTGCCGATCGCCTGTGCGGGAGATTGGTGCGGTCAAAATCAAATCGAAGGGGCGTTAATATCGGGAATGGCCGCCGCCAATTGGATCGATTCCCAATTACCAAATTCCGCGTAAAACAAGCTTCTAGCTTGTCACGGCTATCTTAGCCGTGCTACCCGGTTCTCTGTCAAAAGGCTAGATTGATGAATACCCAAAACTTCTTATTCAAAAATCCGCTATTTTTTGTCGCCCTCCTTTTGATGGCGGGCGCATCTATCCGCGCCGGTTTCGCAGCCACGGACAGCTATACCTTCGCTTCTGAGTTTAAAGGCGGAATGCTGACGGGGGAATTTTCCGGAGAAGATGATAACGGAAATGGGGTTTTAGAATTGTCCGAATTGACCAATTTTTCGGCGACTTACAAAGCCTTCGAGACGGAACCGAAAATTGCCGTTTGGGATCAAGAAGATGTGCGACGATTCGCGATCGATCTGAACTCTCGGCAAATCCGAATGTTGGCGATCGCAACCGAAGAAGTATCGCGATCTGGCATTGCCTGTAACCTGGAATTTATTCTGCGTCTGGGGGGATACGTCGAAGGGCGAGATCTGATCGAAATTGAGCGATCGTCGGGTTTGGTTGACAAAAACTGTCGCAACGCTTTTCCCAATTTTCAAGATTACGAAGAGAAGGCTGTCGAGATCCGCCCGAAAACAGAATCAACAACGGCGATCGAAGAGGCGGAATAGATTGAAATGGCTGTTAACGCTTGATGAAACGAAATTTTCATTGGCGATATTTCTGGAGTTCGGCAATAAATGGAAGGGCGGTAATGCCGTGCTTGACGGCATCGGGATTTTGTTCTAAAATTTGGATGATACAGTCGGCGAAATTGTAGTTGCGATCGCTCACCCCATAGCGTTCGGTTAAATAGCCCAGCAGTTCCAACGCATAATCATAAAACTGCAACAGATCCGCCAGACAGGCTAATTTAAAAATCCGATCAGGTGTTTTCAGATGATGGTTTTGATCGGGTCGAATTAAGTCTCGGAAATAATAGCCGTCCGTCCACACAAATTGACCTTTGTGCTGTCGCGATATCAGGGGAATTCTCTGGCGGAGATCAATCGCTTTTTGTCCGATATCGAAGAGGGTAAATTCGCGATCGCGCAAATAACTATCCACATCCGCAAATAGGGGCTGATTCTTATATAATTCGATAAAATTGACTTCCGCAACAATTCCTAAAATATGGGGTAAAATCAGATTTTCTCCCCCCTTCAAAACGTTCAATTCCGCCCCCTGAACGTCCAACTGCATGAAATCGATGGGAGTCTCCAGCCTGCCAAAAAAATCATCTAAAGTTGTGGTTTTCACCTCCGCCACTGACATCAATTTGTGGCGATCGCGATATTCAAACAACCGCTCGATCGCGACATCATTGGGGGGATAAAGCGAACAGCAACCGGGATGTTTGGTCACATAAAGCGGCGCCTTCCCACACCGATCCCAGAGGGCGAAGGGGATATGTTTTTCCGTCCAATTGATATTTTTTGCCGCCAGTTCCGCATTCCGGCGATCGCAGGCTTCCGGGTCGGCATCGAAGCCGTAAATCGTCAAATTGGGGGCAAAAATCTCCCACCCCTGGCGATCGTAATCCAACCCCGCAAACTCGTCAATTTTCCGCGATCCCACGATGCAGAGGGTCAAGTGAATGGAGTCCAAAAAACCCCATTGTTTCAAAGTCGGTAAAAAGAAGGACATGGTAGGGAATCGTAAATCGGGAAAAAATGAATTGATAATTGACAATTATCAATTATCAATTATCAATTATCAATGATCCCTAATGGGTACCAGCAGCGCGTTTGTACGCCTCATCCAGAACTTCCGATAATGTCGGGTGGGTGTGGACAGAGAAGGCGAGGGTGTGCACTGACTGGCGGAAAGCGATCGCATTGGCGGCTTCCTGGATCAAGTCGGAGGCATGGGGGCCGAAGATATGCACCCCGAGAATTTCCCCGGTATCCTTGCGGAAAATAATCTTGGCCAGGCCGTCCGTGTGTCCGTCCGCGATCGCCTTGGAATTGCCCTTAAAATAGGTTTTCACCGCAGCCACCTCGAACCCTTCCGAGGCGCCCAACTCCTTGGCGGCGGGCTCCGTCATGCCGACGTAGCTGATTTCCGGGTGGGTGAAGGCGGCTGCGGGGATGCTGAGATAGTCCACGGTGCGATCGCGCCCGCAAATGGTTTCCACCACGGCCACCCCCTGGGCGGATGCGGCGTGGGCCAACATCATTTTACCCGTCACGTCCCCGATCGCCCACAGGTGCGGCACCGCCTCCGTACCCGACAAAACGCCCAGATGGCCATCGACGGGAATATAGCCCCGATTGGTTTCCACCCCGACATTTTCCAGTCCCAAATTCTTGCTGAAAGGAATCCGGCCCGTCGCCACCAGGCAGGCATCCACCTCCAAAACCTGTTCCACCTCCTTGGTTTTGGCGTCCGCCAGTTCGATAATCACCGGAGCACCCGGCGTCACCTTCATCGCCAATTTCCCGGCGAAGGTTTCAATATGTCGAGATTTCAGCAGCACCCGTTCGGCCAATTTCGCGATATCCGGGTCGAAGGTGGGCATCAATTTAGGCAGGGCTTCGATCATCGTAATCTCGCAGCCCAAAGCGGTGTAAATATCGGCAAATTCCAACCCGATGTAACCACTGCCGACAATGGCGATCCACTGGGGCAGCCACTCCAATTTCAGGGCGTCGTCGCTGGTAAAAACGGTTTTGTGGTCGATCTCGATGCCGGGGGGGACGAAGGGCACCGAACCCGGCGCCAGAATGATATCCTTAGCTGTGACAATTTTTTCCCCTTCTTCCGTCGCGATCGCCACTTTTTGGGGGGCTAAAACCTTTCCCCAACCCCGAATTGTATCGACTTTCAGGCGTTTAAGGCTGTTGGTGAGGTCGCCCCGCAGTTTGGCGACGATATTCTCGGCGTGGTCGGCGATGGTTTGGCGATCGAAATTCACCGCCCCCACCTGAATTCCCAGGGACTGCAAATGCTGCGCGTCTCGCAGTTCCCGCACCCGTCCCGATGCCGCCAGCAGCGCTTTGGAGGGGATACAGCCCCGGTTGACGCAGGTACCCCCCATTTCGGCGGCCTCTACAATTGCGGTCTTCAACCCGCAGCTCACCGCGTGGATCGCCGCGCCGTGTCCCCCCACACCCGCGCCGATAATGACCAAATCATAATCAAATTCTTGACTCACAGTACCTCTCCTGCTCCGATGCTATTCTGAATCATTTTGAACTAGAGGGGGGGCGCCAGACAAGCCACCCAGCCGGGAAATATAGCGCTGCGCGCGGGAGTCGGCAGTCGGGAGTCGGGAGTCGGAAACTGAAACGGCTTTTCTATAAGGGTTTGAAAATTTCTGACCCCATTTCAACTGTAACCACGTGAGCGCTCGTTGCTATAATTAACAATTAATCATTAATAATTAACAATTAATAATGATTTTTATTCCCGACTCCCGACTCCCGACTCCCTCTCTTCCCCCCCCGACGGGAGGCCGTGCGGGGGGAAATCTGACTCGTTTAATTTGGGTTGAACTCCAGTTTTAACAGTCGCTTGCCGTGGACGACGGCGGCGACTGTCACCGTTTCCTCTCGGACGCGATAGATAATGCGATAGGTGTAAGCAAACTGTTCTCTGATCGTTTCGTCACCGAATTCCTGAGCGACCCCGCCGGATAGGGGACATTTGCTCAGATCTCGGGTCGCCTCGATGATTCTCTGCACCACCGCTGCCGCATAGGACACTGAATCTCGCGCAATGTAAGCCGCGATCGCATCGATATCATCAATGGCTGTCGGTGACCAAACTACTTGATAACCCATTTACTTACTAAACCTTCCGCTTCCTCTTGTGTTAGCTGGCGTTCGCTGTCGGCAACTGCGATACCCTGACGGTATTTTTCGATCACATACAGGTGATATTGGACATCTTCGAGACTGCAATCTTCTGGCAAATTTTTTAACAGAAGTTCGATCTCTTGTTTGACAGTATTCATAAAATAAAGGGTTTTAATTTTATCGATCTGGATTTATTATACGCGATCGCGGCTCCCGAAGACTTCACGATCGGCCCTGGGGGGAACCCAAAATCAATCATATAGCAACGAGCGCTGGCGTGGTTACACGCCGGGAATGATCAATCTCCCTACTCCCTATTCCCTTTGATAGGTTTTGTAACTATACGAGCGCGCACTGCTATAAAATATCGGAGGGCGGGACGCGACGGACTTCCATCCACTCCGGTGGAGCTGAAACCACCGCGATCGCAGTCCCCCCACAAATATCGGCGGTCAAAATGATCTCGGGTATTCGGTTCATAGGACGAGTCCCGGACAAACGCGATCTGAACTCAGATAATATCAGATTTTTTGCCCGAGATCGCCATTCATCTGTCGTTTTGAAGGATCAAAAGTCGGCGAAGTTCGCGATCGCCTCCTGCAGCCGTTTCAGCGTCTCCTCGATGCTCAAACTGCCCAATTCTCCCTGGGCCCGGGTGCGGACGCTGAGGTTTTGCGACTCCACCTCCTTGGCACCGACGACGGCCATCACCGGGATTTTAGCCTTTTCCGCGTTGCGGATCATCTTCCCGAGGCGATCGTGGCTGACGTCGGCTTCGGCCCGAATGTCGAGCGATCGCATCTTCTCAGCCACCTCCCTCACGAAGGGCAGAAACTCGTCGCTCACCGGCAACAACCGCACCTGCACCGGCGCCAACCACAGCGGGAAATCCCCCGCATACTCCTCGATGAGAATCCCCACCAACCGCTCCAGGGACCCGAAGGGCGCCCGGTGGATCATCACCGGACGCTGGCGAGAGCCATCCTCGGCGACATATTCCAAATCGAACCGTTCCGGCAAATTGTAGTCCACCTGGACCGTCCCCAACTGCCACTCCCGTTCCAACGCATCCTGGACGATAAAATCCAACTTCGGGCCGTAAAACGCCGCCTCTCCGATGCCCTCGAAATAATTCATTCCCAGGGTTTCCACCGCCCGCCGGATCGCCGTTTCCGCCTTCTGCCAAGCCTCCTCGGAGCCGATATATTTATCCGAGTCCGGGTCGCGGAAACTCAGCCGCGCCTTGAAGGACTGATCCAACTTCAGCTTCTTCAAAACCGACTGGATTAGGTCCACCACCTTCAAAAACTCGTCGTCCAACTGTTCCGGGGTGACGAACAGGTGGGCGTCGTCCTGGGTGAAGCCCCGCACCCGGGTCAACCCCCCCAATTCCCCGGACTGTTCGTAGCGGTACACCGTGCCGAACTCCGCCAGACGCACCGGCAATTCGCGATAAGAACGCAAACTGGACTTGTAAATCTGGATGTGGAACGGGCAGTTCATCGCCTTGAGCACGAACCCCTCATCCTCCGACTCTCCCATCATCGGAAACAGATCTTCCCGATATTTCTGCCAGTGGCCGGAGGTCTTGAACAACTCCACCCGTCCGACGTGGGGAGTCACCACGGGTTGATAGCCCCGCCGCACCTGTTCCCGCTTCAAAAAGTCTTCCAACGTCGTCCGCAGCACCGCGCCTTTGGGCGTCCACAGGGGCAGTCCCGGCCCCACTTCGTCGGAAAAGATGAATAATCCCAACTCTTTCCCCAGACGGCGGTGATCCCGCCGCAGGGCTTCTTCCTTGCGCCGCTTGTACTCTTGCAGTTGTTCGGGGGTTTCCCAAGCCGTGCCGTAGATGCGCTGTAGCTGGGCTTTATTTTCGTCTCCCCGCCAGTAGGCGCCCGCCACGGTTTCCAGGTCGATCGCCTTCGGGTTGATTTCTGCGGTACTCTCGACGTGGGGGCCGGCGCACAGATCCCACCACTCGTTCCCCAAATGGTACAGGGTGATCGGCTCTTTAAGGTCGGCGAGAATTTCCAGCTTGTAGGGTTCCCCGAGGGCTTCGATGCGATGTTTCGCTTCTTCCCGGCTCACCTCTTCCCGTTGGAGGGGCAGTTTCCGCTTCAGGATTTTGACCATCTCTTTTTTGATGGCTTTGAGATCTTGCTCTGTAAACGGCTCCGGGGTGTCAAAATCGTAGTAGAAGCCGTTTTCAATCCACGGTCCGATCGTTACCTGGGTCCCGGGAAACAACTTCTGAACCGCCATCGCCATGACGTGGGAGGTGGTGTGGCGAATTCGCTTGAGTTGCTCGGATTCGCTGGTTTTCGGCAAATGGATTTTTTCGGGCTGCTCTGGGGCCATTTTGGAGTCTTCGATAGCCATCGATTCTCGGTTGTTGTTGGATGTCGTGTGCTGGCCGGGGGAATTTCAGGTTCGCCGGGACTCGAAGCCTCGGGCCGGATCGCGCAGTTGCGCCGCCTTCCCCATTCGGTTGTCAGCCTACATTTTAACTAAATCTGGGAGGATTCCCCGATCGCCCTTTTCCATCCCCCCGAACTCTACCCCACACCCCACACCCCACACCCTATCCTGAAAGTTTTCTTAAGAAAAATGTTACAAATTGTAAAGAGTGTTAAGATGAATCACTAAGGTTAGCTACATTCAAACTCGACCCATGCTCAATCCCAACTTGCCGGAGCCGGAGTTGCTCAGGGCGATCCTGCAACCGATGCTCGAAGACTTCCAATATTGGTTCGCGCGATCGCGGCAGCTCCTCGAAACTGAGAACATTCCCTTTTTGAATGACCAGCAACAATCGGATGTCCTCGATCGCATCAAACAGGCCCAGCGAGAGGTTAACACGGCAAAAACGCTGTTTCACGCCACGGGAGGGCAGGTCGGGATTGAAATGAAAGTGCTGATGCCCTGGCACCAGCTTCTGACCGAGTGTTGGCAGATCGCCACCCGCTTTCGCCTGGAATCCTCCCCCCGCATCGAAAACGGGAATCCGAACTGAGTGCCAATTTGAGGATGGGGAAGAACGTCTTTCTCAATGGTAGGTTGCCCCAAAGTCCCCGTCGCCGAATCCCCGTCAACGGTATCTTTCGATTCCTTAACTCACCTCAGAGTTGTGGTATGAATTAGGGTGTGGGGTCTGGGGTGTTGAGAATTGAGAGTTCCTCACCCTGGATAGAACGAAAAAATATCGGGGTAGAGCGACTGACCCAGCTCGATCTGTTTTTAAGAAAATCTTGTTTGAATTGACCGACTGAGTACAAAGGAGAAACTGATGTTACATCTGATTTATATTCTGGCTTTTACAATCCTCGCATTCCTGGCAGTCCGCAATTTAATTCGCAGCTTGTTGACCGTCGGCATGGAATCTCAGCGGTACAATTCGCCCCAAGGGAGCGGATTCGGCCGTCCGATGAGAACTTCCCGGGACATTCACCCCGAATTGCTCGACGAGTCGGGAAATGTGGTCAAGGAGCCGTTGATGGTGATGCGCTCCTTATCCGTCCAAGACGCCCGGACTCAGTTGGACGACCTGTACCAGTCTTCCCCCGGTTCCGCCGAAGAAGCCCGGGACGAAAATTAACCTTCGGGCGATCGCGGGATTTTCAATATTTTGTAAGTGGGTTGGGTATCTAAACGGTTGGATACTCAACCCATCGGCGTTTGGAGAAAGGTGGCGCGATCGCCCTCAAATTCGGAGCAAAATGTTGTCCGAGCCGGGGTTGCGATAAAATTTGACGAGGATCTATTTGTGATGCTCACCCGAATCTAGGGATCGTCGGTCTGCCACTTATGTTACACAAAAGAAAAACGTCAATTGCCACCCTGGCGTTGCTGTTTGCCCTTGCCGTTGCCCCCAAGTCGTTGGCGGCATCTCGATGGGCCTCCAACTCCAACCCCGAATCGCACCCCACCCGCACGAGAACCGCGACGACCTCGATGAAAGAGTCCGGACGCTCGGGGGAGGTCAAACTCGTTGTGAGGGGAGGCGAAGGGGGGGAGGCCACCGCCCCGACTTCCGTGCTGTGGCCGAATTGGAATTGGCAATCTCCGGAGCACCCCAGGCCGTCGGTTGATGCGATCGCGGCAACTTCATCGGCTCCCGAACGGTCTGCCACTGGGTTTTCCGTGGCTAATTCCCGCCTCGAAACGTTGCAGGGAAAATCCATCGAATCGGGTTCGTCCGATTCCGGGGTGATGCCTCCCCCAATTCCGGTATGGCTGCTGACGATATTGCCCGCCGCCGCCTTGCTGGGGGTTCTCCTCTGGTGGATGCAGCGCGACGATCACCCCCCCAAATCGACAACGGCTGACAAACAGGATTTGTCCGAATCTCCCAAACTTGAGGAACCCGAAAATTTGGGCTCCGAACTGGAACCGGAACCGCATCCCGTCGCGTCTGCGGAACCTGCCACGGAAGAGATCCCGCCATCCCCGGACGCAGAACGGACGGCGACTGAAACTTCTGAATTGCCAGAAACTGACATCCGGGATTCAGAGGAAACCTACATCCAAGATCCGGACGATACCTATATTCAAGCTCCGGAAACACTGACCGTTTCCGAGACAGCAACAGAAGAAGGAATATCCGCCGAGATCCCGCCACTCTCGGAAGCCGAAAATAGAGGGCGAGGGGAAATGGCGATCGCCGCCAACCCATCTCTGGCCGATGCCAAGGTCACGTCAACGACGACGGAACCTTCTCCAGATATTGCAGAAACAGATATGGAAACATCAGAACTCGAACCGGCATCGGAACCGGAAAGAGTCACCGAGGAGGCGATCGCTTCTCCGACGGTTTCGGAAGCATCGGAAGAGGAGGCGATCGCTTCTCCGGCGGTTTCGGAAGC
>JBNGCR010000143.1:0-14263 GCA_050045915.1 Limnospira sp. | reverse complement strand
TTTCCCAATGTATTCCGGTACTGAGAGACAGCCGTTGCCGATCTCCTCGGCCTCCCGAAGTCCGCTCCTGACGAACATGGCTCAATTGGGGATTATTTTACATTGTCCGTTTCTCCCCCATCGGCGATCTATCTCGGGACGTCGCCCCCGATCGCCGATCGGGCTATCCTAAATCGTAGATGCAAAACCCCTCAAAACGGGCGAGAGTTCGGCCTTGGGGGGAGAGTTGCCGGTACGGGGTACCCCCGGCCCGCTATTTCGTTTCGACGGAATTTCCGACAACTGATTCAAATCTCATGATTTGCTGTCTTTGTTTTTTCTTCACAAACTCCGCCAATTGAACGATATTAATCCGATCGCCATGCATGGATTCAAATGGATGTCCCCCCCCATCGCTGGACTGGGATTGATCGCGATCGCCCTCGCCATCTGGGTGATCGCGATTTGGAAACCCCCGATCGCCCTCCCCCCGCCCGATCCGGCCATCCAATCCCCCGATTCCCAATTTCTCCGCCACCACTGGATCGTCAGCCCACAACAGGCCAAAATGTTGGTAGAAGATGGCGCCACGCTGCTGGATGCCCGCCCCCTGAAAGCCTTGCGACCCCTACGCCTCCGGGGTGCGATCGCCGTTAGTTGGCAGGACTTTTCCCAATCCCAAAAACCCCACCGGGGCCAACTCTTGGAAGACGACCGCCAGTTAGAAGGGCTCTTGAGACCAATTGGAGTGTTTCGCGATCGCCCCGTCGTCGTCGTCGGCGATCCCGTCAACGGCTGGGGAGAAGAAGGCCGCATCGTCTGGATGCTGCGAACCCTCGGACACGATCGCGCCGTTTGGGTCGATGGCGGCCACTCAGCCCTGAAAGCCGCGGGCATCCCCGAAACCCTTTCCCTATCCCCAACACAGCCCCAAAACGGCGATTTTGAAGTGCGCCGCCGTCCCCATTGGACCCTCACCCGGGACGAACTCAAACAACAAATCCATCAAAATCATATAGTCATTATCGATAGCCGGGAACCCCGCGAATACCGGGGTCAAACCCCCTACGGCGAATCCCGCGGCGGCCACATCCCCGGCGCCGTCTCCCTGTACTATCGCGAATTCCTCGCTCCCTCCGGAATGCTCCTCCCCCGCGATCGCATTCTCGCCCAACTCGCCGACCACAACATCACCCCCGCCCTCCCCATTGCCACCTACTGCACCGGCGGCGTCCGCTCCGCATGGCTCACCGCCGTCCTCACCGATCTCGGCTTCGACGCCAAAAACTACCCCGGCTCCATGTGGGAATGGTCCGCCTCCCCGGCCGAAGACTATCCTTTGAGTCGATAGGGCAGGAGGGCAGGGGGGCGGAGGAAGGCAATAATTAACAATTAATAATTAATAATTAATAATTAACAATTAATTTATTAATTATTGCAACGAGCGCTGGCGTGTAACCACGCCGGGAATGATCAATCTCTCGACTCCCGACTCCCTAATACCGACTCCCGACTCCCTTTTATAGGTTTTGTAACTATACGAGCGCGCACTGCTATATGTTCCAAACCACCCGCCGCCGTTTGGCTCTCTGGTATACCGCCGTGACTGCGGTGCTGCTGTTGCTGTTCGCCAGCGGTTTTTATCTCTACGTCCGCAACACCCTCATCGATCGCATCGACGACACCCTCAACCACGTCGTGGAAGTGGTGGAGCGATCGCTCGTCATCGAACCCGCCCTCCCCGGAGGTCAATACGCCGTCAATATCGAAGCCAGTTTTCGCAACAATGTCGATGCCGCCGACGACGACCACATCGATATAGAATGGTTCAGTCCCACGGGGGAATTGCTGTGGTCCACCCTCTCCGAACCCCTCCACATCCCCCTCCACCCCCACCGAAACGGGGAAACGGTCCGGTTGAGGGATCGTCGCTGGTCTTTACTCGACGAAGCCGCCGGGAACTCCCAGGAAATGGTATTGCGACAAGTGACCGATCGCGTCGAAATCGGCCGCCAGGTATTGGGATATCTGCGGGTCAGCCACCCCTGGTTTGAGGTGGCGAAGCCGATCCGCCAGTTGGTGACGGATCTGGCGACGGGGGCTGTTTTGACGTTGATTTCTGTGGCAGCCATCGGCTGGTTTTTGTCGGAGTTGGCGATCGAACCCGTGCGGGAATCTTACCAGCATCTCAAACAGTTTACCGCCGATGCCTCCCACGAACTCCGCAGCCCGATCGCAACCATTCAAACCAACGTCCAAGTTGCTCTGGCCGACCCCAATATCAACCCGGATAGCCAACAACAGTTGCAGGCGATCGAACGCCTGACCCGGCGTCTGGGCCGCTTGGTGGACGACCTGCTATTTTTGGCCCGACAGGATGGGGGGATGGTGCAGGCTAAATTTGCCCCCGTCGCCTTGGATGCTTTGCTGATGGAGGTGATGGAGGAACTCGAAGCGATCGCCTCGGCGGGTGACATCCACCTGTCCCTGAATTTGATCGACCCCCCTTCCCCGGTGTCGGAGGGGGAGACGCTCCCCCCCGAAGTCGAAACGGATTTATTTACCTTGGAGGGCGATCGCGATCAGTTGGGGCGATTATTTATTAATTTAATCGGCAACAGTTTGAACTACACCCCCGGGGGCGGAGAAATTATCGTCACGCTCCAATATATCCCCAGAAACGGGCGATTTTCTTCCCGGGAGGAAATGCGATCGCCCCGAACCCCAGAACCCCGAGATTGGCGAGAGCAATTTGAAGCCCTGCAAGTCTCCGTCAAAGATACCGGCATCGGCATCCCCCCCGAAGCCCTCCCCCACATTTTCGATCGCTTCTACCGAGTCGATCCGGCCCGCAGCCACCGCAGTTTGTCGGGGTCGGGCTTGGGGTTGGCGATCGTCGCCGCGATCGTGCAAAATCACCGGGGTCAGATCCAGATCGAAAGTGAAGTGAACCGGGGGACGATCGTGACAGTTACTCTTCCCTTGCATCAACCCGAGTGAAAGCCTTTTCCACCCGACAATCCCATCACTTTTGTTGACGCATTTTTGTTAACATTGATACCATCCGCCTTGCACACACCGCATAAATACTGAGCGAATCAAATCTATCAACTTGAGCTATCAACTTGATTGATGTAATAGAAGTTACCTCAAATCAAAAAATATCTCGGTAATTTCCACAGTTTTACACAAGTTTACATCCAAAAGTTCGGTAATTCCACGATTTCCAAACCCCGGTTGTTCCGGAAATAATAAGAACAAGCGAGAAGAAAGCAAAACACCCGAACCAATTCTTGCCGAACCCCCACCTTATCTATACTGGAGTTATTTCATGAGTCCCAAAAAATTAGTTCTAGCCACCTGTTCCGCGATCGCCATGATGGCTGCCGTCGCCCTTCCCAGCTTCGCTTATCCCGCCCGCTTGACGACTTCCGATTCCGGCTCCCAAATTAACATTCGCTCCGGCCCCGGAACCGGCTATTCTTCTCCTCACTACGGCTATGCCGGAGACGGGGTTAACGTCATCAATGAAACCATCGCCAATGATGGATATATGTGGTATTATATAGAATTCTACGGCTCCGGTGCCCGGGGTTGGGTTCGCGGCGACTTTATTACCTACATGAATTAGTCTCCCGATTCAATCCTCGCTCATTTGTATTTCTCAGGTTTAGGTTTCTCTCACTACCCCGATGATATCCATCACCGGGGTCTTTTTTATGAGAATATAGCGCTTCAAAAATCCGAGCTGGACTGGGGGAAAATTTTAGGGAGGTCGATCTCCGGGGAGGAATAGGTTCCCGAACCGCCATAACTGCCGACAAACACGATCAGCAACGCGAGTAACAGGAACAGAAACCCGATATTTCCCCACTCTTCGGAGGTATCCTCCTCGTGACGTCGCCGGGAGTTGTTGGAACTGACATCGAGTTGGATGTGGATTTTGTTACCTTCCATCTGGATGCTGTCGTAGCGAATTTTATCGTTGCTTGAGCGGGCCATGTGAACTCCTCCCTGGTGGTTGACCTATCAATCACTACATCGACGGTGGCAAGCATTCAGGAGAAAGGTCAATCGGGAGGGGTTGTCAGATCTCAGAGTTATAGCAACCGACAAGGTGGTTAGGACACTATGACTCCAACCGAGTCCACGCTTGCGTGGACTTTTGCGATTCGCCAACAAGGGGATGGAGCCCCTTGTTTCAAGGGGGGTCTAAAATTGGCAGATCTGTCCGAACCGTTCTGGCGGTTGCTATATATAGCAATCGGAAACCATTTTCAAATGCTCTCGCTCCCGAAACCCCCAATCCTGGGGGCTCTTAGCCGAAAGATTTTGACGAATCATTTTCCAAAAAAAACCCTCCACCGCAAGGTGGAGGATTTCATGTCTTGGAAATGGAATCAATTCTAGGCTTCGCTTTCAATGTAGATGAACAGCAAACCCATCAAGACCACGGGCATCAGCCAGCAAACCACGGGAATCAAAATCCAGGGCAGGAAGGAAGCGGCGTAATCACCAGTCATATCTAAAGTCTCCTATCTAAGGTTAAATCAGCAACAATTGAGAGTGAATGGCAGGCCGATCTAGTTGTTGACCAAGCCTCGGAAAATCGCATCGACGACGCTGAAGTTTTCCAGCAGGAAGTAAGCCACAAAGGCCGATCCCATCCCACCGACGAAGAATCCACCGGCAAACTGACTCCAACCTTCGGAAGTTTTCAGGGGGTCGGCATCGGATTGGCTTTCGCCCTGGTATGAAACCAAGCCATAAGCGGACAGGCAGATGGTGGCGAGTAGAATCAGTGTAATTCCGTTGATTAACCCACCCAGGTTGGCATTGACGCTGTCGCGTAAGGGTCCGAATTTAACCCAGGGACCGCCCACAAAGTAGCCGTGGGCCATTCCGACTTCCAGGCCCCGCAAAATGGGGGAGAGTCCCTTCCGGTAGGCGGGCAGGTTGCCGATGAAGGCCCGGGTGAAGTCGGAATCGCTGATGGGAGTGGACAAATGACCCACAAAGGGATCGCCATTGTAAGGCTGAACCATCCCTTGATCCATTGTTTCAGGCATACTGATTGTCTCCTGTGCGCTTAAAAATCTGTAGCAGTTGTTAAGCACATATTTTAAGCAGGGAGGTGCAAGCTATCGACAGAATTGAGGGATAGCGTTAAAAAAGTTCACATATAGGCTAAAAACTTCATATTTTTTTACTTTTTTTGGCCCGATACCAGTTAGCCAGGGTGGCGGGGGGGACGCCGAGAAAATAGCCGAGAATCACAATCTGATTGATCAGGGTAGTCCGGAAAAGGCCTAATTTTTGCCACCGCCGTCCCGAGGTGACGACGGCGGCGGGGGCGATCGCGATCCGTCCCCGTTTCCGCAACTGCTGCACCAGCACGAAATCTTCCATGATGGGCAGATCGGGGAAACCGCCCAGATCCCAAAAGGTGCGGGTTCTCAAAAAGATCCCCTGATCGCCGTAGGGCAGTTGGCAATAGCGCGATCGCCATTTGACCCCCGTCTCGATCGCCCGCATCCCCGGTATCGGCGCGGCAATTTTCAACTCGAAGGCCCCCGCCACCACCTGCGGATCGGCCAGAAGTTGCCGCACCCACCGGGCAAATCCTTCGGGAAGTGCGGTATCGCCGTGGAGAAACAGCAGGATCTCCCCTGTGGCGATTTTCGCCCCGGCGTTCATCTGTCCGGCCCGTCCGGGTGAGGTTCTGAGCACCGAAACCCCGAAAGATTGCGCGATCGCGATCGTTTCATCCCCACTCCCCCCATCCACCACGATCGCCTCAATTCCCTCCACATTTCGCAACTGGGAAAGCGTCTGGGGGAGGGTCGTCGCTTCATTGAGAACAGGGATAATAATTGATATCGTCTGAGACATGAATTTTAGGGCTGCGTGCAGGGAATCGGGAATCGGGAATCGGGAATAAAAACTGCTTTTTCAACAGGGTTCCCAGCTTTGTCTCCCTTCCCAAAACTGTCAACATACGATCGCTCATTGCGATCAAATGTGGGGATTTGTGCGAGACAACGTGGGGGCAACCTGACCGGGTTGGCTGCCGATTTCTTCTATCCATCCTCGATCGCAATATCCAGCATTTCCAAATCTTCGGGGCGATCGATATCCGTCAGGGGGGGCAATTCGGCGACGGAGAGGTTGAGAGTTTGGCAAATGGTCCGACTCTGCTGCAATACCGATGCCGTACCCCAGTCGATGCCCCGGAACAGTTCGGGAAGCGATCGCGACAGTCCAATTAAATAGTATCCCCCATCTGTGGCTGGCCCGAAAACCACCTCGGACTCCCGCAGTTTGTCGAAGGCGACGGCGAGGAGATCGGGGGTGATGGCGGGACAGTCGGTGCCGATAATAACCACGGCAGTGCAATTTTTCTCGAATGCGACGGCGGCGGCTTCCATCATGCGATCGCCGAGATCTCCTGTCCCCTGGGGGCTGTAAGATAGATCGTCCCCCCACCAGTCTGTCATCTGAGCCCGGGTTGCCCCCGTAAACCGGACTTCTGCGGAAAGGGGGCGGGACTGTTGGAGTTGCCGGACAGTTGCGATCGTGTGATCGGCCATTTTACGGTGCACTTTGGCGGCACCTTCGGCCCCCAACGCCGGAATCAATCGGGTTTTCGTCTGGCCGGGCTCCGGATAGCGGGTGAAAATAACGATCTGTTCCATAGGACTGAATTGGGGGTGGCTGTCCACTCGCATCAAAATTCCCGTTTATTGTAGGGCGATTTTGCGAAAATCTCCCTCAATACCCCTTGCTAAGATTGGATGCCATGCTGAAATTTATATCGCAATTATTCACAACTGCCGCCCTCGGCTTTAATGTGACGATCGCCCAAGCCAACCCTCCCGAAGTTGTCATCCATCCAGAAACCGGAAATCGATACTTTTTGACCGGGGTTTTATCCTGGGAAGACGCGCGGGATGTGGCGATCGCCCCATCGGCAGTTGGAGTGATGCCCCGACTCCGGCAAAATTGCGGGGCATCGTCGAAATTGACAGTCAAAATTAGCCGGAATTATCCGTCGGAATTTTGGGCGATCGCCGTCGTTTCCGAAGGGTTTCCCGTCCCGAATAATTTGGGAATCAATAACCCGGATCGTTGGCGGTAAGATTCAAATTCCGGATAGCGGGAGAGGGACTTATCTTTTTTGAGCATATTGGGGATAAAAATGGCGATCGCAAATCCCCCCACAATGACAAAGGGTAGCCAGTGCTGTACCAACATCGCGAACGCCAGATAAATGAGGATTTCGCCCAAATAGTTGGTATTGCGACACCGGGCAAAAAAGCCCTCGGTAATCAGTCCGGGGCGATATTTTAAAGTATAATACTTTTGGGCATCGCTGACGTAATGCAGGAAGACTCCGAAGATGTTGGTCGAAATCGCAATGGCGATCAAAAAAGCCGGGGGTTCGGAGCGACTGCTGACCAGAATGAACGGCGCCACCCAATATAACCCCACGATTAAGAAAGTGCCGATTCCCGTCGCGATGGGGATTTCTTCTTCCCACTGCTTATCGGGATAAATTTTGCTTTTTAACAGCCACAAAATGCCATAGGTTCCGTGCAGGGCGAGATAAACCCAGGGGCCGATGGTAAAGTTGTCGTAGAAAAACATCAATCCCAAAATAAACGGGAACGTCAGAGCTTTAGGTCGGTCGATCGCTTGTTTGATTTTCATGGTCAATCCTCGGAAATTATGTCGCCGGAGAGAATACACTTTTCGTCCCCACCACTTCCGGAGCATCCTCGGGGGGAATGAGCGATCGCGATCGCGTCACGTCCACGGGTTGGAGGGTGTGGAAGGCGTATCCCTGCAATTTCCAGGGGGGCGGCGGGTAACTCATCTTTCTCTTCCGAGGTGGAGACTGCTGTCATGCTAACAGATTTCAACGTAGACCCGAAGAAGTATAGCAATAATCAGGGCGCAAGCCTTGCGCCCCTACAATTCCCCCCACCTGACGATTGCGGTTAACGATCGGGATATGATATAATGTAAGACGGTTTTTTATAACCGTAAAAACTCCCCAATCATCGACCGATGATTTTGATTATTAGCTGGGGAATTGATTCCCAAGCGGTGCGGATATTTAACTTGAAGACTGGGAAATCTAACGATCCCCCCGAAGCGATCGCTTCCCGTGATTGAGGCAGTTTCAAAACCCCTCGGGACGCGGGGAGAGTGTCAACGATTCTCCTCCGGCGTCACTTTCGATCCTTCTCCCTGACCCATTCCCGGAGACAGGACGGGAGTCGCCGAAGCCGCGATCGCATTCGGGTTATGCTGATAATTCTCCGCCCCCTGAGCGCGGATTTGCCGCATCAAACTCGCCATTTCCAGGGCATTCATGGCATATTCCCAGCCCTTGTTGCTTTTGATTCCCGCCCGTTCCAACGCCTGCTGCATCGAGTCGGTCGTCAAAATGCCGAACACGACGGGGACACCCGTTTGAAAAGCCGAAGCCGCGATCCCTTTCGAGACTTCCGCCGCGACGTAATCGAAATGGGGCGTTTGGCCGCGAATCACGGCGCCGAGGCAGATAATCGCATCGTAGCGGCGGCTCGTCGCCAGTTGGTGGGCGACCAGGGGAATTTCAAAACTACCCGGGACCCAGACGTAATCCACTTGGGTTCCGTGAGGTTCGGGATCGACGCCGTGGCGTTTCAAACAATCCTGACACCCTTCTAATAGTTTCGTGGTGATCAGGTCGTTGAAACGGCCGATGACGATCGCCAATTTTACGGAATCGAGGTGGGTAAAGGTTCCCTCAAAAACTGCCATGCCAGATGATCCTAAATTCGGTCTTCATACGATGTTGGGAGGTTTGAGAATTGGGGGACAGTTTTGTTTTCCCGTTCTCTGACCTCCCATTGTTATTGGTTAACGCCCGAGGGAATTAAACAACTAAGTAGTTCAAAACTCCCACCAGAATGACCAGTGCCCCCCACAGGCCGGAACCGACAAAAATGAGCGGTTTGGCTTGAGTCCAATTTTGAGGGGAGGCGTAGGCAACGGGAACTGCGACGATCATCAGGAACGACACAATTACCAAAGCCGCCAAAAGGACTTGAAACAGAAGTGTTAACATTTTTTTCTCCCAACCAAATGATTCAGTGAGTACAAATCAGGACACAACGGCCGATGCAAGCATTGTCGGCTTCTACGTTATATTTACGCTACCAGAAATTGCACCGTCTGAGAACTCAAAGCCGAGGTCAGTCGGATTCTTGGGGGACTCGGGCTTGTTGGGCCACTTGTGACACCTCGTCCTGGGCCAGTTGCTCCAGGACAGCCTGGGCTTCCTCTCCCCCGAGTCGCCCCAGGGCTTGGGCGACCCGGTGGCGGATCTGCCAATCCGGATCGGATGCCCGGGAGATCAAAAGGGGGATGGCCCGCCGATCGCCGAGTTCTCCCAAGGCCCCCACGGCGATGGTCTGGATCAGTTCGTTGCCGTCGTTGAGAGCCTTTTCGAGGAGTTCAAACCCCCGGGGTTCTCCCAGTTCTCCCAAGGCCGCGACGATGCTCAGTTGCACCAACCATTCCGAGGTTCTGTGGTACACCTGACTCAGGTCGTCGAAGGCATCCGTCAGTTTCAAGGCCCCCAGAGCGTCGGCGGCGGCGGCTTGGACGTCGGGTTCGGGATCGTTGAGCAGGCAATCCCGCAAGATCTCCAGGGAGCGATCGCGATCTTGGATGCCGAGACTGGTGAGTTGGCTGACGGCGGCATAACGGACGCGAGTATCTCGGTCTTTGATAGCCGTTTGGATCAGTTCAAAGCCGGTACTTGGGTCGAGTTCGCGGATCTGATTCACCGCCCGCAGGCGATCGCCGAGATCCTCCGAACTCAGTTGTTGCTGAATGGACTCCGGAGTTATCGTCATGAATTTAGGTCGAACAGTTGAACAATTTGCTGTCGGTTGAAATCCGCGATCGCCGGGATGCCGAGGGCAAACCCGGTTCGATTTTGGATTATTCCCCATCTTAATCGGGCGGGGGATCGAACCGACCGGATCGGTTCAAACTGTCGAATCACGGCGATCTGAGGTTTACTCCTCCTCCGGACTCGTCGCCATCACTCGGATGATGTCCCCGCAGGTTAAAATGCCGATCATGGTTTTGGATTCGTCTAGGACGGGAAGCCGGTGGACTCGCTTTTGATGCATCAGTCGCGCGGCTTCGGAAATGGTGCGATCGGGGGCGATGGTGACGATGGACCCTTTGCTCATCACTTCCCCGACGGTCTGGCCGAGGGCTTTGTGGAGTTCCTTCTCGTAGCGGGCTGGATTTTCCAAGTAAATCACGCTGTCGAGGATCGTGATATAAGCCGGGGGGGTGACGCCGCTCTCCTGCCAGATAATATCAGTTTCGGAGATGAAGCCCACCAATTTACCGTCGCGATCAACAACGGGGAGTCCCCCGATCCGCTCCCGGGCTAGGAGGGCGATCGCATCCTTGAGGGGAGCTTCGGGATCGATAACGAGGGGGTTGGGGGTCATCACGTCGGCAACGGTTTTGGCCATGATCTCCGGTTTGGGTTCACTGAGGTCTATGCTGTTTTATCTTATCGAATAATTGAACCCCAGGAGAAGCGATCGGGTCGCCTTCGTCCCCGGAGATTGGCTCTGGCATCCCGGGGAAGCGACCCGGCCTCCGGCTCCGCGTTTTCAGACCCGAATCTCTCGGACGACTGGCTCGGCGAAAGCAAGGGCGCGATCGATGTGAGATTGAACTGGCTTTTGAAGACGCTCGATGCAATTTTGAATTTAGCTTTTCTACGAATAGCAAAACGGAGGTTCAAGTCGAGAAAGTTCCGGGGATTTGGCTCGACGCTTCACCCGCTTATATTCCGACTCGTGAACTCCTCAGTATTTTTCCCAACTTCGTTTCGGTTTACGAAAGTCATTATCTAGAATTTGAAGAGACTTGGAGAGACACTTGTATACTACTCGGTGCTCCCGTACAGAGAGGAGTCAATGATCGGAAAATACGGGAACTCTTAGCTCCGATTGAAGACGCGATGGGGGGAGCGATCGCACTCGACCAGAATGGGCGATTTTATTTGAAGAATGAGCGGGGTCGATTTGAGATGCCACTGGTTGCAGAAGGTCGGCGCAAACTGGCAATGCTGGCGCGTTTAATTGCGACCGGAGCATTGATGGAAAAAGGTTTTTTATTCTGGGATGAACCCGAGACGAATCTCAATCCGCTTCTGATCAAACAAGTGGCTCGAAGCATTGTGAGTTTGAGTCAAAACGGTGTTCAAGTGTTTCTGGCGACTCACAGTTTATTTCTGTTGCGTGAGCTTGAGATATTGATGGGCGATCGACCCCATTCTGAATTCGATGCCCGTTTTTTTGGCTTGCATTTTTCTGGGGATGGTGTCGCGATCGCCCAAGGAGATAGGATTGACGAAATCGGGGATATTACGGCACTTGATGAGGAATTGGCTCAGTCCGACCGATTTATCCGGAGTGGAGTGTCAGCATGAAAACCGTTCAAGTTGATAGCTTGACTTTTACATTTCCACCTTCCTGGAAAGTTTGTAAATATGATGAGTGGGCATTTTATCGGAATCAGTTTTCTAGGATGTGGTCTGGTATTAAGGCAGTCGATATTATTGCGATTGAGAGTCGAGTGATCTGGCTGATTGAAGCCAAGGACTACAGACGGCAACCTCGGACAAAAACTGTAGATTTGGCTGATGAGGTGGCACAAAAGGTTTTCTGCACACTCGCAGCCATGTTACCTGCCAAAGTCAACGCATCGATCGCCTCCGAAAGTCAGTTTGCCGGAGAAGTTATCGGCGGTCAAAGGTTGCGCGTCGTTTTACATGAGCAACCCGTAAAAACCTCAAAGCTGTTTCCGCGTGCGATCGATCCTTCCAAGGTACAGCTTAAATTGAGAGGAATAATCAAGCCAATCGATCCGCATCCAATAGTCGTTGAATCTACCCAAATGCAAGGTTTGGCGTGGACAGTGAAATAAGTTTTTAGAAGTTCAACGGTAAGTCTGTAGGTTTTCGATCGCCGAATCATAGTCGGGGAGGACGTCGATGTTAAAATCGGGTGAAATGTCGATATCGCATCAACTGGAGACTTAACCATGCGGATTTCACCCCTGAGATTCTTGCAAAAAAAATTAATCCCGATCGCCGCCGCACTGCTTCTCGGACTCGTCGGATATTTTGGGGGCGAAACGGCCGCGCTGGCCGGACCCACCCATCCGACGGTGATGGCGAGTCTGTTTTCCTTCTCGGGACAGCGGCCCGATAACTTGGGCGTTCACGACGGCCATCTGTCGGACTGTCCCGACTCCCCCAACTGCGTCTCCAGCGAAAGCCGGGATGCCGCCCATTATATCGAACCCTTCACCTATTCGGCTTCGGGTGAGGAAGCCTTGACAGAGATCGAAGGCATCTTGGAGAATATGGACAACGCCACAATTGTGACGGCGGACGACCATTATATCGACGCCGAATTCACGTCCGCGATCATGGGATTTGTGGATGATGTCGAATTTTATCTGGATGAGGAAGCGGGAGTGATTCAGGTGCGATCGGCTTCTCGACTCGGGGAGTCGGATTTGGGAGTCAACCGCGATCGCATTGAAACCATCAGAACCGTTTTATTAAATTTGTAATTCGATTCTGAAACCCGCCTGTCGGTGCGTTCCCACTCATCCATCGGTGAAGTTCCCAGGTGTAGTGGGGGAACGCACCCTACTATTGACGAAAAAAAGTCCCCCTTTTCAAGGGGGATTTAGGGGGATCGGACTCTATCTCCCCAAACCAAAACCCCCAATCCAACCGGATCGGGGGTCAAGTTTATTATCTCGGATATCCCTAATTACAGGGCGTTACCGCGAGGCAGAACTTCCTCGGGGAAGACAAAGTTTTGGTGGGGTTGGTCGGCCGGGGCCATCCAGGCGCGAATCCCTTCGTTGAGCAGAATGTTCTTGGTATAGAAAGTTTCAAACTCGGGGTCTTCTGCGGCCCGCAGTTCTTGCGACACGAAGTCATAAGCCCGCAGGTTCACGGCCAGACCGACGACGCCGATGGAGCACATCCACAGTCCAGTCACGGGGACGAACAGCATGAAGAAGTGCAACCAGCGCTTGTTGGAGAAGGCGATACCGAAGATCTGGGACCAGAAGCGGTTCGCCGTCACCATCGAGTAGGTTTCTTCGGCTTGGGTGGGCTCGAAGGCGCGGAAGGTGTTGGCACCTTCGCCGTCTTCAAACAGGGTGTTTTCTACCGTGGCACCGTGGATGGCGCACAGCAGCGCTCCGCCGAGGATGCCGGCGACTCCCATCATGTGGAAGGGATTGAGCGTCCAGTTGTGGAATCCTTGGAAGAACAGGATGAAACGGAAGATTCCGGCCACGCCGAAGCTGGGGGCGAAGAACCATCCCGACTGACCCAAGGGGTACATCAGGAAGACGCTGACGAACACCGCGATGGGGCCGGTGAAGGCGATCGCGTTGTAGGGACGGATTCCCACCAGACGGGCGATTTCGAGCTGACGCAGGCAGAAGCCGATCAGGCCGAAGGCTCCGTGGAGGGCGACAAACGTCCACAGTCCGCCGAGCTGGCACCAGCGGGTGAAGTCCCACTGGGCTTCGGGACCCCACAGGAACAGCAGGGAGTGTCCCAGGCTGTTGGCGGGGGTGCTGACGGCCGCGGTCAGGAAGTTGCAGCCTTCCAAATAGGAGCTGGCGAGTCCGTGGGTGTACCAGGAGGTGACGAAGGTGGTGCCGGTGAGCCATCCGCCCAGAGCCAGGTAGGCGCAGGGGAACAGCAGGATTCCGGACCATCCCACGAACACGAACCGATCGCGCTTCAGCCAGTCGTCGAGGACGTCAAACCATCCTCTCTGAACTTGAGGGCGCTCGACTGCAATAGTCATAAACGCAATTTCTCCGAATACATATGATTACAGGGCAAGTGAGCCAACTGCACTGTGTATTATTTTATAGCCCACCTCCGCTGCTATAGCAGAAAGTCGGCGAAATGATAAGCGCAGTTAACTTTTCTTTACCACTCTTAACAGTATAGAGATAAAGTCCGAGTGTGGCAACCTTTATCGGATCGGTAGGGGAATCCCGACCGACGGGCGTTTGCAGGGGTTGGGACGGCGCGATCGCCTCCATTCCGGCGATCGAAGCGCTCTCATATTCGGCGGCGATCGCCCTCGATCTGACATACTGTTTAGAAGATATCCGGTGTGAAACTTAACATTTCCTTAAGATTCTATGT
>JBNGCR010000142.1:0-14280 GCA_050045915.1 Limnospira sp. | reverse complement strand
CACCAACGACAGCGACGAAAACCCGTTCAACTTTTCCCTATCTGCGACTATCAATTCTGAAGAAACTCCAACGCCGGAACCTCCCCCGACCCCGACTCCCACACCGACACCTAGTCCCACACCAACGCCGGAACCCGAACCGACTCCCACACCAACGCCGGAACCCGAACCGACTCCTACCCCAATGCCGGAACCCGAACCCGACGATAATACTGAAAATCACTGTCAACCATTTCCGACTTTAAATGTTACTTTAAGTCGTTTAGTTAATTCTATTCAGGAAACTGTGGAGGGAAGCGAAACAGATGATTTAGAAATGGGAAGTGCGATCGCGGACTCGTTGAATGGATTCGGCGGAAATGACACCCTCTTTGGGATGGAAGGAAGCGACAATATAGAGGGAGGTTTCGGAAGCGATATTTTATTCGGAAGTCAGGGAAATGATTTCCTGAATGGTGATGCCGGAACAGATACCTTATATGGCGGTCAAGATGACGATCGCCTGTTCGGTGGCGACGATAATGATGTGATTTGGGGAGATGTCGGAAATGACAGTATTGATGGTGGCAGTGGCGATGATTTAATATTCGGAAATAGCGAAGCCGACCTGCTGCGGGGAGAACCAGGAAATGATACCATTTTTGGCGGTCAAGGCGAAGACTCGATCGCCGGCGGTGACGGAGACGATTTGCTACTCGGAAACCGGGAAGGCGATCGCATCCAAGGAGAAAATGGCAATGATACCCTATTCGGCGGAAAAGAAGGGGATACTCTCTGCGGTGGAGAAGGGAACGATTTGTTATTTGGAAACCTAGGAAATGACGTTTTAATTGGTGGCGAGGGAGGAGATACCCTCTACGGTGGTCAAGAACAGGATACCCTAATCGGAGGAGATGGGGACGACTTTCTCAGCGGTGATGATGGGAACGACAGCCTCACCGGAGGAAATGGTCGCGATACCTTTATCATCGGTTCGGGACGGGATACGATCACCGATTTTGACGTGAATTTGGATACAATCGGCGTGTCTGGTGATTTGAATTTCGGACAATTGGCGATCGCATCCGTCACGACGGGAACCGAGATCCGTCTCACCGACACCGGAAGCGTTTTGGCGGTTCTGAATGGTGTGGAGGCGAGTGCGATCGCGATCGATAATTTTGTGTTCGGATTTTAATCTTTTAATTATACCACTTTCCGAACGCAAATACAAATCGTCTCTACCCTTTCAATTTCAAGGCAGATCGGACACAATATAAATGTCCTGATTCTCTGGATTGATATGGAACGCTCAAATCAACAAAAGCAGAAAATCAAAGATCATCTGTCGCGGAGTGTCGGGAAGTTCTCAGAAGTACCGGCATCCTCCTACAGTTCGATGATGAACTCCGAGCAGCGAAAACAGCGAATTATGGAACATATCCGCCTCACCAGCGGTTAAAGTTCCAACTGAATCAACTCAAAGTCCCCCTTCATAAGGGGGATTTAGGGGGATTCTCATCCATTCAAAAAATAAAAATTAACTTCAAATACCATTCATTCCCCTCCCGAATAATATCGATTTGACGGATAAACTCCCGAAAATAAAAACGTCGTTCGGTTTCCGACAAATCCAGCCAAAATTGCGCGATCGAAACCGCCTGAGCCGTCGCCTTCAAATTCACCGGCGGCAGTTGCGCCAATTTTCCCTCCAACTCTGCAATTTCATTTCGTAATTTATAGGCTCGAATTTGTGCCGTTTCCGCATCAAAAATTCCCGTCGCTTCCAGTTCCGGCAACTGTGCCAAAATCTCTTGCTTGGATGCGATCGCACCCGTCAACCCCCCTTTCACCCGGTCTAAATCCGGCAATTCTAACTCGGAAACTGCGTCGGGAAGATCCGCACAAATACGCTCAATTGTCGCCTCTAGAATTTTATCATAAGGAAGCGCCTTGCACTTCGGATTTTGCGGACAATTCATCGGACGCAAATAGAGATATTCCCGATCTTTTCGATAACTCGTCACCCGCGTCACCGTCATCGAGGAACTGCATTCACTGCAGGATAGCAACCCCGCCAGCGATCGCGGCGCACTCGCCGTCCTCGGGGGTAGCCGTCGATTTCGGCGCAACAATCGATCCACCTGCGCGGCTTCCTCCCGCGATATAATCGGGACGTGGGTATTAGAAATAACCGCTCCATTTTGATAGGCTAGATCTCCCCGATAAACCGGATTTGTCAGCCATCTTTTACCCGTCGTAACCGATATTTTTTTCCCATATCGCTGTTCTAAATAGCGCACCGCACCCCGCAGCGAACCGTAAATTAAAAAGCGATCAAAAAACTCCTTGACTACGGGAGCAGTGCTGCGATCGATGGCGTAGCGTTCCTTTCCGCGACGGTAGCCGTAGGGTGCTTTGCCGGGGGGTGGCAAAGCTTTCAAGCGATTTTTAGCGTGTCCTTTTCGGATGCGACGGCTGCGATGGATGTTCTGTATTTCCGTCAAAAATTTCATCAATTCTAGCCGCGAAATATCGGACGTTTTCACATCACTTTCAATCGCGACCACGTTCACCTTTAAATTTTCCAACTGGGTTAGACGATCGCTCACTTCCTGCACAGAGTTTCCCAACTCCTCGTAACGTCGGATCAATAAATATTCCGTCGGTTCTACCTCGCAATCTTCGAGCATTCTTTCCAGCTCATATCGTCCCCCCAAATCCTGATAAACCCGATCCACTTCCCATCCCCAGATTGAGCGATCGGGAGCCGTTTCCAAAAGCGGATCGGTATGGGAATAGGCGATAATTCTCATGGCGTACTCATCGACTCTTATCGGACAATCTAGAAACTCATACTATGGTCATCTACTGTTGATTAAGCTCGATAATATTGCCGTCCGGATCTTCCGTGAAAAGAGCCGAACGTCCGGAAGCACTCATCTGGAATTGACAGTGATTTTCTGTTAAAATTTTTTGATATTCTTTCAAATCCGATACAGAAAACGCGAGGTGGCGGTTGCGCCCCCATTTTTCCTCATTGACGCGATCGCCTATCACATCTGAAGCTCGGATGAGGTGAATCTGGAAGCCACCAACCTGATACCAAATTCCTGGAAATTTCAAGGGGCGATCGACCATTTTTAAGCCCAATATTTGGCTGTAGAACCGTTCAGACTTTTGCAAGTCGGAAACCAAAATAGCAGCATGGAGGAACTCGGTGATTGCCATAGTCAATTGGATCTGAGCGACGGTTTTTATATTATAACGGATTGGCTCTCAGGGTGAAAATAAATATCGGTCAATTGAGCTTGACAAGTGAGATATTATTGGATACGATAAAAACGAGCGATCGCGGAAATACCCCGCCAATTGAAACCGCTCGACCCAGCCTTCTCAAGCATCCCGCTGCCGGAACAAATAGCGGAATGGAACAGTAGAAATGAGGGCGATCGCCCCCACCCATTCCCGCTCCCAATCAAATCGATCTCGGCCGACAATTTGACCGTAAAATCCAGGCCAGCCGGTTCGAGGGCGATCGGCATCCTGTCGCGATCGCCAAAATCACGTCACCCGATCCGGCAAGTCCATCCCATACCTTTAAGATAGAGAGGGAAAAGACGACACTTCTAGGGATCGAATGACTTCTACTCTATCTAGATCGACCGGAACCGGATCGCTCAACGCACCGACCATCCACCAGTTATCCGACGGTTTGACGATCGTGGCCGAACAATTACCCGTCGATGCGGTGAATCTCAACGTGTGGATCGATGTCGGATCGGCCGTCGAATCCGACACCATCAACGGCATGGCGCACTTTTTAGAACACATGGTTTTTAAAGGCACCCCCACCTTGGAAGCCGGGGAATTTGAACGGCGCATCGAACAGCGCGGCGCCCTCACCAACGCGGCCACGAGTCAAGACTACACCCACTATTATGTAACCGCCGCCCCGCAAGATTTCGCGACCCTGGCCCCCCTCCAGTTGGAAGTGGTGTTCAATCCCAGCATTCCCGACGACGCCTTCGAGCGAGAGCGGTTGGTCGTCTTGGAAGAGATCCGGCGTTCCGAAGACAACCCCTCCCGTCGCTCCTTCCGGCAGACGATGGAAACCGCCTTCGATCGCCTTCCCTACCGCCGTTCCGTCTTAGGTCCGGCCGGTGCGATCGAACAGTTGACCGCCAGCCAGATGCGGGACTTCCACCGCCGCCACTACTCCCCGGCCCGAACCACCGTCGCCGTCGTGGGCAACCTCCCCGTCGAGAACTTGATCTCCATCGTCGAAGAGTCCATCGCCTTCCCCGGCGAACCGAAAACCGAACCCGACCCCGAATCCACCCTCCGCAACCTGATGCCGGAAGAAGGCTTCACCAAAATCGTCCGCCACGAACGGGTCGATCCGGCCCTGCAACAGGCGCGATTGATGATGGTCTGGCGTGTCCCCGGACTCAACGAACTCTCCGAAACCTACGCCCTCGACGTCCTCGCCACCATTTTGGGTCAGGGCCGAACTTCCCGGCTAGTGAGGGATCTGCGGGAGGAACGCGGGTTGGTTTCCGCCATCACCTGCAGCAACATGACCCAGCGACTACAGGGCGTCTTTTACATCTCGGCCCGCCTCCCCGCCGAACACGTCGCGGAAGTCGAAACCGCGATCGCCCGACACATCCGCCGCCTTCACCACGAACCCATCGCCGAGTCCGAAATCACCCGAGTTCGCACCCAAGTCGCCAACCGCTTTATTTTCGGCAACGAAACCCCGAGCGATCGCGCCGGGTTGTACGGTTACTATCAGGCGATCGCCGGCAATCTCAACCTCGCCCTCCAATATCCCGGCCACATCCAGAGCCTCGACGCGGACGCCCTCCGGGAAGCGACCCGAAAATACCTCTCCCCCGACGCTTATGGCATCGTCGTCCTGAAACCGGCCCCGCGCTGACGAAAGCTCAACTTGTGGAATGCGATCGGCATCGGAGTCGCCCTGACCTCCGGCTCAATTATCCCCGAGTCCCCGAGGGCCAAAATCTCCGACGGTTACATCAACACTGCCATAATGCGAAGACTGCCAAAGATGGTAATTTAAAGGGTACGCATGGCAGAGCCAAATCCTTGAGGAGCCGGTGATGATGGACATCTCACGTCCGGTTTTGAAGGTGAGTCGGGGGGGCGACTCCTCGGCTGCGTCGAGTCCGATGGTACCGACAGCAGACCGCGCGAACCCCGACCCCAAATTGGGGGCGATCCCCATACCATTCGATTTTTTACGATTACGTTGAGCAGGTGAGTATGAGACTACAGGACTTTCTCGGGACGGATATTCGATACGATGTCAAGGCGATTTACGATGACGAAGATCTCAGCCGCCAAATTCAGATCCGGTTGATCGATTTGGGCCTCCTCGATCCTCCCGTCGATGGCATCTTCGGCCCCAAATCAACGGCAGCCCTGCACCGGTTTCAAAAGTTGATGAACTGCGACGAACCCGGTTTTCTGGGGACGGTGACAGCCAAGAAATTGATCGAAACGAAAGTTACAGAGCTTCCCGTTTCCACCCCGATCTTAAAAATCCTGAAAAATACGGTTTTCAAAGTCAAGCCGATCGCCTCCTCCCAACTCAACGACTCGGAAAAATTTCCGATCTCCGGCGGCCAGGAATATTCGGTTCTCGCCTATGACCCGATCCGGGGACACCTGAGAGTCGCCCTCCGAACCGAATCCTTCGGCGGCTATTCCGTCGTCTACATCTGGGGACCCAACGCCCAGGTTTTTGAAGGGGGAACCCAAACCTACCCGAAACCCCTTCCAAAAAGCTACCGCCTCAACAGCGTCCCCTACAAATCCCAGCTCGACAATTGGTTCAATCCCACCGGTGCCTGCAACGTCACCTCCATCGCCATGTGTCTGGAATATGTAGGAGCCCGGCGCAAGAGCAGCTACGGTCAATTTGAGGATGAACTGTACGAATATGCCATCAATCGCGGGTACAGCCGCCACAGCCCCTACGATCTGGCGCGAATCGTCCGCGACTACGGCGCCAAAGACTATTTCACCGAAAACGCCATCATCGAGGATGTCCAGGACTGGATCGCCGCCGGAAATCCCGCCGTCATCCACGGATATTTCACCTCCTTCGGACATATCATCGTCGTGGTGGGGTACGACGAATACGGGTTTATCGTCCACGATCCCTATGGAGAATGGTTTTCCAGCGGATACCGCACAGACCTCAGCGGCGCCTATTTACACTACTCCTACCAACTGATCCGCAACGTCTGCATCCCCGACGGCAGTTTTTGGGTGCATTTTATCTCCAAGTGATGGGGCGCCGGGAGTCGGGAATCAGGAGTCGGGAGTCGGGAAAAAAATTAATTGTCAATTGTCAATGATCAATTATCAATTATACCCGAGAATACCAGCGCAGGAGAACCTGGGCGAGTCGCTTGGAATTGTGGCGGACGTAACCCGTCTGGCGATCGACTTCAATGATGTTCGTAAAAACCATGCGCCGTCCCAACTGCTTCACCGCCTCCCGGTCGATCGCCACCGGGTGAGAATCCTCCTGGGCGTAGCGGATCAGCGCCTGGGCGGGGGGGACCTTGCCCTGGACGAGCACCGCGTCGAAGAGTCTGTACCCACAGGCTCCGTCGATCGCCCGGATGTGGTCGGCGACCGTGTAGTTGTCCGTTTCCCCCGGTTGAGTCATGACATTACAGACATAAATGCGGGGGATCTGGCGTTTCGCGATCGCCTCCGTAATTTCCGGTACCAATAAGTTGGGAATGACGCTAGTGTAGAGACTCCCCGGCCCAATGACGATCAAATCCGCCTCCGCGATCGCCCGGATCGCCTTGGGGAGGGCGGGGGGGTTGGGCGGGGTGCAGCCAATTTTCACAATCTGGCCCCGGGCTTCCGTAATGTTGGACTCCCCGTGAATGCGACGTCCGTCCGCCAACTTCGCCCACAAATGCACGTCGCTGAGGGTAGCGGGTAAAACTTGACCCCGGATCGCCAGCACCTTGGAACTCGCCGCGATCGCCCGCTCCAGATCCCCCGTCACTTCTCCCATCGCCGTCAAAAACAAATTGCCGAAACTGTGGCCCGTCAACCCGTCCCCAGCCCGAAACCGATACTGGAACAACTCCGTCAGCAACTTCTCCTCATCCGCCAGCGCCGCCAGACAGTTGCGGATATCCCCCGGCGGCAAAACCCCAATTTCCCGACGCAACCGCCCCGACGACCCCCCATCATCCGCAACCGTCACAATCGCCGTAATATTCGCACTATAATCCTTCAAACCCCGCAACAGCGTCGATAACCCCGTCCCCCCACCAATCACCACAATTTTCGGCCCCCGGTTGAGGCGACGCAACGTCAGCAGGCGATCGACCAATTCCTCATCCCCCTCCGGTATCAACACCTGGGTGATCGAACTGAAACTGCGGCTCTGACCCCAAAAAATTAACAGCAACCCCGCCAGCAACACCAGCGGCCCGGAAACCGAATTGGGAATCACCGTCGTGATCCAACCCAAAAATCCCTTCAGCAGTTGCAAAATATAAAAAATGGGCGTCATCCCCGTCCAGATCGCCAGTCCCAAACTGGTCAGCAACACCCCCCCGGCACTCAGGAGCAACCACCGCTTCACGAACAAACCGGGAGCCAGCCACTTGCACCACTGTCCGACCCGGCGGGGGGAACGGTAGCCCGACCAACCCAAGGTCAGCCGCAGCTTAAACAGGCGGCGGAGCCGATATTTCAAAGAACTAAAAGAACGGATTGACATGGATCATTCGCCTCAAGGCAGATTCGGCAATGCTGGCAATTGGGAACTGACGTTCAGATCGATATCCCGCACCCCCATCTCGGATGGGGGGATGAGGATGTTCAGAATACACAATACACAATACAGACAGAAATGGGGACAACAGCAGAGAAATCCGAAATGTCCGAGCCACTGATCGAACTGCGGGGAATTTGCAAAGCCTTCGGATCGAGCGTGATTTTGGATGGGGTCGATTTGACCATCCATCGCGGTCAAGCCCTGGCCATCATCGGGCCGTCCGGCACCGGAAAATCAACCATTTTGCGGATTATCGCCGGGTTGCTGCCCCCCGATGCCGGGGAGGTCTACGTCAACGGACAACGGCGCCAGGGGTGGGTGGACGACCTCTCCGACCCGATCGGGATCGGCATGGTGTTTCAGAATGCCGCCCTGTTCGACTCCCTCAACGTCGAGCACAACGTCGGGTTTCGCCTCTACGAACATACGCGACTCGCGCCGGTTCGGATTCGAGAATTGGTCCGGGAACGGCTGGAGATGGTCGGCCTTCCCGACGTGTGCGATCGCTACCCCGCAGAATTATCCGGCGGGATGCGGAAGCGGGTCAGTTTCGCTAGAGCGATTATGCCCAATCCGGAAACCCCGGCCGACAATCCCGAGGTAATCCTCTACGACGAACCGACGGCCGGTTTAGATCCCATCGCCTCGACGGTGATCGAAGATTTGATCCGGGGACTGCAAAAACGGGGCGGCGGGGGCAGTACCTATGTGATGGTCACGCACCAAGACAGCACCATCCGCCGCACGGCCGATCGCGTGCTGTTTTTGTATCAAGGTCAAATTCAGTGGGGCGGCACCGTTGAGGAGGCTTACCGCTCCGATCATCCCGCCCTCAGACAATTTTTCAGCGGCAGCGTCAACGGCCCGATCCGGGTGGCGAATTGAATTGATCATTATCAATTCCATTCCCGACTGCCCTGCCCCGATATGTCAACATGGGGAAGAATGGACTCGTTGAGCCAATGCCACTCAAATCGGGGACGAAGATTGGGAGAGAAATCATGCGATCGCGGACAGTGAGAGAAGGATCAGTCGGCTTCCTGATCCTGTTGGGATTGGGGTTATTCGGAGCCACCGCACTTTGGCTGCGGGGAATACGCCTTGGACAGCAAAATTATCAAATTGCCGTCGAATTTCCTAACGCCACCGGAATACAAGTGGGGACACCGGTGCGATATCGGGGCGTGAAAGTCGGGCAGGTGATGGCTCTGACACCCCGATCCAACGGCGTGGAATTGACACTGAACATCGATTCGGTGGATTTAGTCATGCCCCGGGACTCCCAAGTTGTGGCGAACCAAATCGGTCTGCTCAGTGAAGCCTACGTCGATATCGTTCCCTCCGCCCCCTTGCCGTCTTCCCTCCTCGCAGCCAGCCCCCTGGGTTCCGATTGCCCCGAGGCGATCCTGTGCGACGGGGCTAAGGTGAAAGGGATATCCGGAATCAGTATGGAACGGCTGATCGCGACGATGGTGGAATTTAGCGAACTCTACAGCGACCCGCAGTTATTCGCCAACCTCAACCTGGCTGTCCAAAATACCGCGATCGCTGCCCAGGAAGCCACCGAACTCACCGCGAAAATGGGAGAATTTGTCGATGTCGCCAAGGTCGAACTCGGCAGTTTCAGCCAATCCATTGACGAGGGGATGGGCTCATTTTCCTCCGAACTCGGCCGCCTTTCTGTTAACCTCCAACAATCCATCGACGAGGTATCGGGAGCCGCCGTACAGTCCGCCAACTCCCTGGAACGGGTGGCAGCCCAGGTCAGTACCTTGGCCATAGAAATCAATACTCTGGTAGCCACCAACCGCTCGACGTTGGTGACGACGTTGAATAATATCAACCAAACCACCGAAGAACTCGGCACCGCGATCGCCACCCTGACCCCGATCCTCGGCCGCGTCGAACAGGGACAACTCTTGGAAAACCTGGAAGTGCTCTCGGCCAATACCGCAGAAGCCTCCGCCAACCTGCGGGACGTCTCCCAAACCGTCAACAACCCGGACAATCTGATTTTGCTCCAACAAACCCTAGATTCGGCCCGAACCACCCTGCAAAACCTCCAAAAGGTGACGTCCGACATCGACGACCTCACCGGCGATCCCCAATTCCGCGACAATTTGCGAAATATCGTCAACGGCCTGGGGAATATCCTTGCCTCCACCCAGGAGTTGGAACGCCAAACCGCCGTCGCCCAAACCCTCGCCCCCCTCTCCGAAGCCGCCGCGGCCGGGGACGAAGAGGCCCTGAAACTGCTGTTTTCGGAAATCGACCCCCAGGTGTGGGCCTGGGTGAATTCCCCCCAAAACCACCGGGATGCCCCCCCGCAATTCACCCCGGAAGCGATCGCCCCCCGCCGAGACACCCCCTAATCCGGATTGCACTTGTACCGCCGCGGGTGGCGACGGTGGCGGCGGTCGGCCTGGGCCGTATACCACCGATACCACTCTTTCGAGGAGCGGATCGCCAGCCACAACAACAACAGGGCGATCACCCCCCCCTGTTCGGGGGCATCGAAGGCGAAGATCACCAGGGAAATGCACAGCACATCTTGTAGGAAAATCGCCCAGATGGGCAAACCCCGAAGACGGTAGAACCATCCCGCCTGCACTAACTGCAGGACTAGGGCGAATAATCCCCCGGTAATTCCCACCAGCCACACCAGCCACGGCGTGAAATGGGTCGCCTCGGCGATCGCCAAACCCATGATCGCTCCCACCACGGGACTCAACAGCAGTTGGACGAGTTGCAGAACCCGCTGTCCCAGGAACTTTTTGGAGGCGAACAGCTCGAACAGGGACCAACTCACCAGCGTCCCGACCACCACTTGAGGCGAAAAGGCGGACAGGAAGGGTACGTCAGACCATAGATTATTTTGCAGCAAACCGATCAGGAGAAGGGGGAGAGCGATTCTCATCCCTCCTGCCGCCGATGCTGAAAGGGCTGCTAAAAGTTCAATCATGACACGAGAGTTAGGATTGTGAAGTTCTCAGATGTCGATCTGGCCCTGAAACCTCAGATCGAAGCCGGATTTTTAGATAAAATGCTCGAAAATCCGGGGTTAAACTGGGGGTGAAAGAATCGTTTCAATTGTCCGGTCTATTTATAGTTTACCCTTTGAATTGCCACCCGATATCACGTCGCCCGCGAAATTGCCAAAATGGCGATTTCCCAACCGTTCCGGGATGGAAGCCGACCGCAAGGACTCTGCTTTTGTATCGATTTTTTATCAAAATCGCTCGCAGAATGCACCTGCGATCCTCGGAAGTTGACGGCAAAGGTTCGATTTCACGCCGTTCGCACCGATTTGACCCCAGATCGGAATGCGCTTTGACCCCTTTACAATTTGTAATTTTGTTGATTGTAAAAAGTTAATCGATCCGGTGGGTTATACCCCCTATCCTGATTCCGTTAAAATAAATGGGCAGTCGGGAAGAGAGTCATCCGGTATCGGGGATTAACCGTCAGCCAAAAAGCTGAACGCTCAAAGCCAACCTTTCACCATTGCCCACGCACCCCATCTCCTATTTCCCCCCACGCCCCAATTCTTCCATAACGATGACCCTACAGCGCAAACAGCGAAATTTATTATTGGCAGCCGCGGCGGTTTCGTCAGCCTGCGGTTTGGCGGCGGAGTTGCTGCTGGGAACCCTGGCCAGCTATTTGGTGGGAAATCAGGCTCTCGCCTTCGGGGTGGCGGTGGGGGTATTTTTGGCTGCGATGGGGATCGGATCGTACCTGAGTCAGTTTGTCGCCCCCGGCGGCAATCGTTTCCAACAATATCACCAATTATTGACCAGTTTCGCAGCCGTCGAATTGGCGATCGCACCCCTCACCGCTTTACTCCCCCTGGGGTTATTTTTCCTATTCGTTATCGACAGTTCCCTGTGGCTGGGGCTATTTTTAGTCACCTTAATTTTGGGGACGCTGGCAGGTTTAGAAGTCCCCATCCTCACCCGGATAATCGAACAGGAAGAGGGGGTCAAAGATGCGATCGCGGGGGTTTTAGCCCTGGATTATTTGGGGGCGCTGGTGGGTTCTTTAGCCTTTCCTGTGTTGTTATTACCCTTTTTGGGATTATTTCCAACTGCAGCCGTTATTGGCGCTTTTCCGGCATTTATGGTCTTTTTATTGGGGCGATCGTTCCCCGAATTGCGCCCTTGGGCGGTTCGCGGTTTGCTCGTCTGCATCCTCCTTTTGGCTTTCGCACCCCTCACCATTCCCATCAGCGATCGCCTCGAAAATCAACTCTACGGCGCCCCCGTCGTCGCCCGCATCCAATCCCCCTACCAGCGCATCGTCCTCACCCGCTGGGGTCAGGATGTCCGCCTGTTTTTAAACGGCGACTTGCAATTTTCCACCCTCGATGAATACCGCTACCACGAAAGCCTCGTCCATCCCGCGATGGCGGCAAACGGCGACCCCCGCAGCGTCCTATTGTTGGGGGCCGGAGACGGCATGGCATTGCGAGAAGTTTTGAAATGGCCCCAGGTCGAAAACATCACCGTTTTGGAACTCGATCCGGCGGTCATCAAAATTGCCCAAAATCACCCCTTTTTATTGCGGGAAAATCAAAATGCTTTTGCCGATCCGAGGGTGACGGTAAAATACGGAGATGCCTTCAAAATCGCCCCCGAACTCGCCGAAACCTTCGATGTCATCATCGCCGACTTTCCCGATCCCGACGAAGAAATTTTGGCGAAATTGTACTCCCAAGGGTACTATCGACGCCTGCTTTTCAGATTAAATCCGGGGGGGGTATTCGTCACCCAAGCATCCAGTCCATTTTTCGCCCCCCGCGCCTTCGCCTCCATCGTCGCCACCCTGGAATCAATTGATTTATCCGTCCATCCCTACACCGTTAACGTCCCCAGTTTCGGGCCGTGGGGATTCGTCATGGCGGCGCGATCGCCCCTGAAACCGGAACAATTTCAACTCCCTATTTCCACCCGCTTTCTCACCGCAGAAATGCTCCCCGGACTGTTTCAACTTCCCGCCGACATCCAACTCGGAAATGTGGAAGTCAACCGCCTCTCCCACCCCGTCATCGTCCGCTACCAGTCGGATTGGCGGTGGAATACTTATTGATCAACTGTCGGGGAGAATACATCAGGATAGTCCGATATTTTTACCACTCCCGGCACAGAGTAACACAGAGAGAGAATGTGTCAGAAATCCAATATTTACTGCTATCTGAAAAGAGTTAATTGATGATTTTATTGAAGCTGAAGATATTGTTGAAATACGGGGTTGAGTTGAAAGTGCGATCGCTCCCCCGCCGATATTTTTTCGACCAACCCCCGTCTGACTAAAGATTGAATTGCCTGCCACAGTTCTAATTTCGACAATACACCATCGGCGGGGTTTTGGGAAATATCGACGGGTTGCCGTTCACTGGCTATCCAGTCGATCGCCTGTTTTTCTAAATCGGATAATCTGTCCAACTGGGATATTAAAAGTGGCGACAAGTCTCCGATAAATAGTTCATCACCTAAAAACATTGAAACTCGACCGTCAAATAGTTCTAATATCGTCTAAGCGATAATATTTAACCAGACGGGATGACCTTGATACGAGGTAATTAACTCATGCCATTTGTCCTCGTTGGTTAATCCTCTGTGTCTCAGGATTTCTGTGGCGGTTTCTCCCAAGCCTTGCAGGTGTAATGTGCGAACCGGTCTATTTTCGGCTTCTAAAGTGACGATTTCTCGGGGTTTTTCCCAACTGAGGAGAATGACACAACTGCGATGATTATTTCTGGCTATTTGCTGAAAGAATGCGCCGTAGTCTTGATAGTCTGTTAAATATTCCCCGGAGAGTTGATTGCCGGCAAATAGATTCTGTAGGTCATCTAGAATCAGTAAACAGCGACAGTTGCGAAAATAAGCGATCGCCGTCGGTTCTGGGGTTTTTTGAGATGGGTTAAAACTTTGTTTTAGTTGGGTGTTTAGGATTGAAAAATGTGGGGCATTAATGAGGCTTCGCCAAATGATATAATCAAATTTACCGCCAATGTGTTCGACGAGTTTTAGGGCGAGGGAACTTTTGCCAATCCCCCTCAAGCCGTAGATGGTAATGAGGCGCGTATTTTCTTCTAATATCCACTGTTGGAGGGTGGTTAGTTCTTGGGTGCGATCGCAGAATTCGGTGATTTCTGGTGCGTCTGTTAGGTCGATAATGGGCGAGTTATTTTTTGTTTCGGCAGAGTTGAAATTGGAGGGCGATCGGATTTGATAATCTTCTTCATCCTGCTGTCGATTTCCACAAATATTGATATGATTATTAATGCTAACTACCGGCGAACAGTTTCCATAATTCCAAATATTAGATATTGCAGTTTTTTCTAAAATAGAGCGAACATTCGATTGTTTAATATCTTCCTCTAGTGTATCTGATAAGAGTTTCCACAAATGCCGTGCCACTTGTTTGATATGGTCGTGACTGCGCTTGGTGTCCTC
>JBNGCR010000141.1:4216-14463 GCA_050045915.1 Limnospira sp. | reverse complement strand
TCCAGTCGGGTGGGTTAGGCGCGGCCGTAATTTTTCGGAAAAACCCACAACTTTTCATCCGCGCCGTAACCCACCATTTCTTTTTTAATGCACAGTTTTAGCAGAAACATTCCAGTCGGGTGCGTTCCCACTGAATCTATTATCGGTCGAGTGGGTCGGTGAGAGGGGGGGAACGCACCATCACCCACTATCAAGTTGGATTAAATATCAAGACCGCTTGGGAATCAATTCCCGAGGGCGCAAGACGCAGCGCCCCTACACCCTACACCTGCTATAAAATGATGCGAATTGGATGGGGCGATTCGGAATGATGGAATGGCGGATCGAGACAGAAGGGGGTCCCGGAGTTTTTGTGCCGGAAGCGCTGCTTTTCCCCCTGGTTGAGGCGCTGGGTTCCCTTTCCCTCGACCCGTACCGCGATCGCCGGTTTCGCCCCGCCCGACTGCCGGAGGTGCTTGATCGCATCCGTTCGGCGATTCAAACCCGCCGCCGACTGCACCGCCGGGAAACCCTCGACGGCCTGAATTTAAGAACCTGGGAAGACTGGGCGTCGGGCCTGCTGCGATCGCTCGAAGAGAATGACGGACTGCTGGCGCTGCTTCTGGAACTGGAGCAACTGTGCGATCGCGCCAGAGAAGAAGGGAAAGCGATCGCGGTGCTGTGCGACTGAGCGATCGCCCAATTCGCTGCTTATTCTACTTCAAATAAATCAACAAATTCAACCCCGGAATGGTGCGGGAAAGCGTCCAAAATAATAAGATCAAATACAGCGCCCCCAAACTCCACTGATACCAAACCAGCGTCGTCACCAATGCCGGCATGAATTCGTCCCGCATCCGCAGGTCGTTGAAGCCGAATTTCAGAAAATTATTGAGGCTGAAATCGTAGTAATTTAACCAGTTCCAGCGCCGGTCCCAGAGGATGGGCAAATAGCGTTCGCGGAAGAGGGGATAGCGCGGCATTGTCGGGAGGCGTCCGATCATCAACCGCAACTGTCGGAGGCTGGCATCTTCGGTCAAATAGGAAACTTTTAATAAATTATGATAGCGCCCCCGCCGGTAGAGAATCCAGAGTAACAGACCGGGGATGGGGAGGAGGAAAAGTGCCAGACAGAGGAGGGTGAGGGCGGCGAGTCCGGAGGCGGAGAAAATTTCCACCAAGCCGATGGCGGTCAAAAGACTGTAACTGCCCAGCATCCAGGCGGTTTCCGAGAGGGTGGGGAGGATGGGATAGGGGATGCGCCGCCGCACCCGGTCCACCAGCCAAAATAGCAGACCGAAATGGGCGATCGCCACAATTCCTACCCCGAAGACGAGGGGAAAATTGGTGCCGTAACCGGTCAATAATAACAGAATTTCTAGCTGCAGCCAGTGGAGTCCCGTCAGCACCCGTTCCGCGATCGCTTTCAGGTGAGTGGCGGTTAAAAGCCAATTCCACCAACTCGTTGACGCCTCCCCGATGGGGCGTTCTTTGGCGTTGGCGATCGCGCGATCGTGTACTTTAATATAAGTCGCCAGATTGATGCCGTCAAGTTGGAGAATTTCCATCAGTTCACGAAACGGATGTTCCGTCCGCACCTCGGCGAGGGTTTCCGCCTGTTCCCGGGTGAACCCAATCCGCACCAGCCGCGGAATGGAAGCGGTGTTGATATTCACCCCGAAAATCTGTCCCCACAGGGAATTTAACTTCAACTTCGCCCGCAAATATTCGATATGATTGGCGTCGGCGATCTGTTCCTGTTCGCGAAAATTCTGCACCAAATTTCGCAACAAATTCTCATTGCCCCGCAGGGTGGGAACGGCAAGAACCCGGCCGATAATGTCCGGATCGCCCATAATTTGAGCCGATTTGGAATCGAACATCAAATTGGAAACGTTCAGCATCACCCCTTTGCCGAATCCGGTATCGCTGAAGTCCGTCAACCCTTGAATGCTGGCTTCTCTCAAATTCACAGTTTCGCTGAAACGGGCATCCCGAAAATCGACGGGTCCTTCAAATCTGGCCCGGTTGAAACTCACCGATGTATCGAATCTTGACTTTCCGAAACCCGCCCGATCCTGCCACCAAGATTCGCTAAAATCCGCATTTTTTTCCCAGATCGTCTTTTGAAAATTCGCCGTCCCTCGAAATCGAATTTGATGGAAATTTCCCGCCCGAAATCGACTGTCCTGAAAATTTGCCAAACCTTTAAAGTCGGCTGTCTTAAATTGGGCATCGGCGATAAAATAGACCCGTTGAAAATCGCCCGAATCTTGGAAAACTGCCCCCGCAAAATTGGAGAGCAAATTGAAGCGACAATCCGACCAATCTGAGGATTGTTTGAAAGTGGCGTTGCGGCCGTCAACCCCTTTCAGAAAAAAGATATTGCGAAAATCGGTTTCGCCCTGAAACTCGGTTTCTTCAAATGTCAGCCGTCCCCGCAATACGGTCAACTTCGGCAACGACATCGATGACGGTTCTTGACTTTTTAAATTCAGCGATAAATGGGCGGCTTTCGATTTCAGTTTCTCGACCTCTTCGGGGTCGAATACCGACTGAATGCTCTCCTCCAAAAGCGGGACTCTCACCCCCAAATTGCGGCCGTTGAGCTCCCCCTTGATGAGGGAGTGGCTGAGGTTCAATCCGAGGGGGTTTCCGGATTGGTTTAGGGCGGTTTGTAACAGGCGGTAAAAGCGATCGCGGAACTCGGCATTTTCCGGCCGCAGATCGACGATCGAATGTTGCAAGTCGATCGCCGCCACCCCGTCGCTGTTGACGGGATTGTTCAGCCGTTCCTGCAACAGTTCCAGCGTCAAAACGGAGCGTTCTGGCTGGGCGTCGATCGCCAAAGCGGATGGGGAGGCGATCGCCAACCAGAGGAGGGCGAGGAGGACAAACCCCAGAATTTTGAGAGATTCGAGCGATCGGCGCATCAACAACGGTCAACCTTCGGAAATATGGCACTTTCCCGTCAATTTTACCCCATTCCAGCGCCACTAATCCCCCTCCAAAGGAAGGTTTTCGAGCCGCCAACTTTACGGAAGCATAAAAAGAGAAATGGGGCGAGTTTATCCCACCCCAATTTTAACCCGTAGGGGCGCTGCGTCTTGCGCCCTCCCGAAGCCGGCGACCTAAATATCCAAATCCGTGATATCCAGGCGCGGCGCGTGATCCTCGATAAACTGGCGGCGGGGTGCGACGCGATCGCCCATCAACACCGTAAAGATATGATCGGCTTCCGCCGCGTCCTCAATTTGCACCCGCTTAATCCGGCGAGTTTCCGGGTTCATCGTGGTATCCCACAACTGATTGGGCATCATTTCACCCAAACCCTTAAACCGCTGGATGGAATAGTTTGCGTTTTCGGGAAACTCCGCCAATTGCCGCTGCAATTGTTGGTCGTTGTAGCAGTAGTAATGGTTGCGGCCCCGTTCCACTTTATAGAGGGGAGGACAGGCGATGTAAATGAAGCCTTGATCGACCAATTCCCGCTGGTAGCGGTAGAAAAATGTCAGCAACAAAGTGCGGATGTGGGCCCCATCAACGTCCGCGTCCGTATTGTGGGCGCACAAACCACCACTGCCGCAGACAAAGTTTTCGTCTCCTTCCACCGAGAAATCATAAACGTAGTCGCCCACCAATTCAATTTCCTCGGCTGCCACCACTTTCAGTCCCATCAAATCATCGCTGATGTGAACGTAATCCTGGGGCTTTTGCATCGGCCGCGACAAATGGGCTCGCAACTGCGGCGCGTTGGCGTGATTTTGCCAGATAGTTTGACAAAATGCGATCTGTTCTTTGCCACAAATGGTGAGCGTATAATAGGGGTGCCGCGTTTGGATCGGGGCATCCTCGGACGTGGCAATTTGATGTTCCGTGGACGTGGCAATTAAACCCAACTGTCCGAACAGATACAGCAGCCCATCTTTGAGGGCGGGCGAATTCGTCGTCCAGGAAAAATTGCCCTTTCCGATAGTGCCATCTCCGAGGAAATAGCCCTCCAAAAATGCCAGTTGCAACGGTTCCGGGAGGCTGAAAACCAGATCCGGCAATTGCTTTTCGTGGGCGAGTTTAGCCAGACCCCAGGCTTGCAACAGCCGCGCCGCCGGGACGCTGTTGAAATAGAGTTTGATGCCCTCGCTATCCGGATCGTTGTAACGGCGGGGGGTTTCTCCGAAAGTGGACGCGATCGCCGCACTCAGTTCGGGAATAAACCGCTCATCTTTTCGGCCCAAATTCAGGCTGACTTGGTGTTTGCTCAACGTCCCCTCGGCGACGTACCAGCCCAAGAACCACATCAACTCGCGGGTGACGGGCAGATAGCGATCGCACGCCTTATTTTTGTGGGCTTTGGGAACAATTTTAACCCCTTCCCCGAGGCGGATCAATTCGCTGGGGGTGAAATATTCAAAGGGTTTGTAATCGCTGATTTCCCGCCAGGACGAATTTTTGCTGCTGTCGTCGAGTTCCAAAAGTCGCTCACTCTTCGAGGACACCGTTTCATAGACGATATTTTCGTTGCCCCCGATCGCCTCCAAATAGTCCAAAAAGTGGGGCAAAGTCGGGCGGTTGATGCCCCGTTCCCAATGGCTGACGGTAATCGGTTGTTTGACCCCGCAAGCCGTCGCCACCTGCTTTTGGGAGACTCCCGCCAACTGTCGCTGGGCGATCAATTGCCGCCAAGCCACATCCTCCAGTTGCACCCGGGGCTCGCTCCACTCCGAGGGATTTTGCACTTTTGCCAACAGGCGATCGCCGGCAATTTTACGCACGTCTTCACCTTTCAAATAGAGCGATCGCGTCACCCCGGCCCGATAAAAGGTATCCAGCAAATCGATCCGCGTCGGACTTTCCGCCGGACGGGGCAACCGCCGGGATGCCACCAACAAATCCCCCGGTTTGACTTCGTTGCCTTTTTTGAGGATAACTTCCCCATTTTCGTAGACAAAGACGCTGTGAGAAGACGTCACTTTCACCGAGCGATTGTAGCGGGTGGTAATTTTGTACATCGGCTCGGAATGGGGGTGGCGAATCACCGCTTTCAGGGGTTTGAAACGGGTGGAATGCGTCACCGGATCGAAGGAGACGACGCTGTACCGTTCGGGACTCCGCCGCCCCTCCACGCACTCATCGATAAACGTGCCGATATTAACAAATTCAGTCCGCCCGCGATCGTCCATCACCAGGGTCGGTTCGTCCCCCGCCACGCTCATGATAATCACTTTATGATAGCGCAACTGATTCGGGTTGAATTCCTCCCCTTTGATGCCCAAACCCAAAGCCGTGATTAGGGCTTGAATTTCGTTGTTTTTGTAGATCTTGGCATCGTCGGTTTTCTCGATGTTCAAAATCTTACCCCGCAGGGGCAAAATCGCCTGGGTGCGCCGATCGCGTCCCTGTTTCGCACTGCCGCCCGCACTGTCTCCTTCTACCAAAAAAATCTCCGATTCTTCCGGGTCGCGGGTGCTGCAATCCGCCAACTTTCCGGGCAGAGGAGACGATTCCAACACCGACTTGCGGCGCACCAGATCCCGGGCGCGACGGGCGGCTTCGGCCGCTTTAAAAGCTTGAATCGCTTTCTCCAAAATGGCATCGGCGATGTTGGGGTTGAAGTCCAAAAACTCCGTCAAAACTTCCCCCACCAGGGAATCGACGATGCCGCGAACTTCCGTATTTCCCAACTTGGTTTTCGTCTGTCCCTCAAATTCCGGTTCGGGAACCTTTACAGAAATCACCCCCGTCAACCCCTCCCGGACGTTTTCGCCCCCGAGGTTGGCGTCGCTATCTTTCAGTTTATTGCGCTTGCGGGCCACTGCATTCATCGTCCGGGTGAGCACCGTTTTTAACCCTTCCAAATGGGTCCCGCCATCGACGGTGCGGATGTTGTTGGCAAATCCCAAAATCGTGTCGCTGTAGGCATCCACGCACCACTGCAACGCCACCTCAACCTGAACATCGTTCCGTTCCCCAAACACGAAAATTGTATCTTCGTGGAGGGCCTGTTTTTCCCGGTTCATGTAGGCGACATATTCCCGAATCCCGCCTTCGTAGCAGTAACTCTCGACTCGGGGCTCGTCCTTTTTGAGCAACTCCAGGCGGTGGTCCGTGAGGGTGATTCTCACGCCGCCATTTAGATAAGCCAATTCCCGCAGGCGCCCGGCAATGGTATCGTAGTCAAATTCGATGCCGGTGGTAAAAATTTTGGTGTCCGGTTTGAAACAGACCGACGTTCCGGTATGATCTTCTTTTGTGGCTTTCGTCTGTAGTTCCGTGACCGCGACCCCCCGCTCGTAGCGCTGGAGATGTCGTTTGCGATCGCGCAATACCGTCACTTCCACCCACTCGGACAGGGCGTTGACCACGGAAACCCCGACCCCGTGCAGACCGCCGGATACTTTATAACCGCCGCCGCCGAACTTCCCCCCCGCGTGGAGGACCGTCATCACGGTTTCCAGGGCCGATTTGCCGGTTTTGGAGTGGGTGTCCGTCGGAATCCCCCGGCCATCATCCGTGACAGTGACGGAGCTGTCGGCGTTCAGATCGACTTCGATATGGGTGCAATAGCCAGCGAGCGCCTCGTCGATGGAGTTATCGACAACCTCATAAACGAGATGGTGCAGGCCGCGCGGCCCGGTTGACCCGATGTACATCCCCGGGCGCTTGCGGACCGCTTCAAGGCCTTCGAGAACTTGAATTTGTTCGGCGCTATAACTGCTGCTGGTCATGTGAAAACTGCTCCAATAATGGCGCTGAAGCCCGAAAGCTTCAAAAATGACAAAACTCCCCAAAATTGTAGCACAAAAGGGTTAGAGACGAAACGAGGGCTGGCTAAATTGAAGTTTGAATGTGGGATGGACTAGGTATGGGCGACACTCCTGCCGGGACTCCGGGGCTCATTGTTATCTGTGGGGCGACGGCGACCGGAAAATCGGGACTGGCGATCGCGCTGGCCCAACGTCTGGAAACGGTTATCCTGAGTGCGGATTCGCGGCAGGTGTATCGGGAATTTGACATCGGGACGGCCAAACCCACCCCCGAGGAACGGCGTCGGGTCCCCCACTACCTCATCGATATCTGCGATCCGACGGAAACCCTCACCCTCGCCGACTACCAGGATCGGGCCGATCGCTTGATTGCCAATCCCCCCGTTTCCGACGTCCCGTTGTTGCTGGTGGGGGGGACGGGACTTTATATTAAAGCGATCGCCCGGGGGTTGAAAATTCCCAGAGTCGCCCCCCAGCCGGAACTGCGATCGCAATTGCAAAATTTGGGTCAACCCCAAGCTTACGCGATGTTGCGACAGGTCGATCGCGCCGCGGCGGAAAAAATTCATCCCAACGATGCGGTGCGGACGTTGCGGGCCCTGGAAGTCTATTATGTCACGGGGCGCCCCATTTCCCAACAGCAGGGCGAAAATCCCCCAGACTACCCGATTTTACAATTGGGTTTGACCTGCGAAGATCCCGACGCCCTCACCCGCCGCATCCGCCGGCGGACCGAGGCGATGATCGAAATGGGTTTCGTGGCGGAAGTGGAAAAATTGTGCGATCGCTACGGCCGAGATTTGCCGTTATTACAAACATTGGGATATCAGGAAATCACCCAATATTTGGCGGGGGATATATCTTTAGAAACCGCGATCGATCTGACGGTTCTGCACACCCGCCAATTCGCCAAACGCCAGCGCACCTGGTTCCGCGCCTACCCCGAAATCAAATGGTTCGACGCCGATCGCCCGGACTTGTGCGATCGTGTTGGGGAAGAATTATCGTTCTAGAAACCGGGTTTCTATCTGTGACTCGGGTGAAAATCCAAGATGCTTTTAGAAACCCGGTTTCTCGGCTAATCCCGACTCCCGACTCCCGACTCCCGACTCCCTATAATTCTCGGACTGCTGGGGCATTTGATACCGTTTCCGCCGCCCGTTTCATCTCCTCGATTTCCGCCTCCGTCCAGGCGTGGGTATCCCGGCAGTGGTGGGCGATCAGCAGGCCCCACAACCCGCGATCGGTGAGGACGGGGACGGCCAGATTTGCCCGCACTTTTAGACTGCTGAGAAACTCCCGGTGGCAGGGGTCGATGTCGGCGGTTTCGATGTCGGAAATGGCGCGAATCCTGCCTTGCAAATAAAGTTGGGCGTAGGTATCGTTGAAACAGTCGTCCGCCCCCGTCGAACCGTAAATCGACAGGTCGATGTAGCGGAGGGATTCAAACGTGACTTGTCCCTCCCAACGGCGATAAAAATAATATAAAACGATGCGATCGCATCCCAAGGTTTTTCGCAGCCGATCCAAGGTAGTCTGAACTAAGTTATCCCGGTCTTCGACCCGTTTCAAACGATCAACAAAGCTTTGCAAGGTGCGATCGCAATTGGGATGGGAGTTCTCATGATTGGGGTCGCCGGGGATGGACGGAAAATTCATCACTTTGCATCCTTGTGAAAAGTCGAACGGTGGTCTTTTGACTCATCCCGTCTTTTCAGATATCGATCGCAGTTTAACATCGAGGAGGCGCGATGGGAATCCCCCATGTTATAATCCCTCCAAAGACAGATCTTGAAATGCCCAAACTGATCCCATTTATAATTGTCCGGCTGAATTTAAAATGGCACGCTCTGGGTATGAGAATCTCGGGGAGGTGGCGACACCCTCAGATTCGAGTTAAATCGGAGAAGTATAATCAGAGATAGAGCAACCTAAGTTGAGATGATTCGCCCCCTATTTCAGAGCGCCAGATTAGCCATCAATCAATAATTGAGGAGAAACCCCCAATGGCAAATAACATCGACAATTCCGATATCCGCTGGTTTGAAACCATCAGTGCCACTGACGTGCCCATCGTGGGGGGAAAAAATGCCTCCCTCGGCGAAATGGTGCGATCGCTCAAAAGCAAAGGCATCCGCGTCCCGGACGGCTTCGCCATCACCGCCGGAACCTACTGGAAATTCTTGGATGCTAACGGCCTGCGGTCAAAAATTCGGTCACAAATCGAACAATTTGAAGCCGGAAAAATCCCCCTGGAAAAGGCTGGAAAAGCGATTCGGCGGATGTTGGTGCGATCGCGCTTCCCCGAAGACATCGCCGCCACCATCCGCGTCGCCTATCGGGAATTGTGCGATCGCTACCATACCGAAGAAGTCGATGTCGCCGTCCGCAGCAGCGCCACCGCCGAAGATCTCCCCGACGCCAGCTTCGCCGGACAGCAAGAAACCTTCCTCAACATTACCGGAACCGAGGAAGTCTTGGAAGCCTGCCGCCAGTGTTACGCCTCCTTATTTACCGATCGCGCCATCAGCTACCGGACGACAATGGGTTATCCCCACATGGACGTTGCCCTCTCAATTGTCATCCAAAAAATGGTGCGATCGGACCGGTCTGGTTCCGGCGTCATGTTCTCCATCGATCCGGAAACCGGCTTTCCCAACGACATCTTAATTACCGCCGCCTGGGGGTTGGGAGAATTGGTGGTTCAGGGATCCGTCACCCCCGACCAATATCGCGTTTTCAAGCCCCTGTTAGATCGCCCAGAATTCAAACCGATCACCGAAAAAACCCTGGGCGACAAACAGGAAAAAATGATCTACGCCCAGGGCACCACAAAAACCACCCGCACGGTGCAAACCTCCCTCTACGAACTGCAGTCTTTTGTATTGGAAGATGAAGAGGTTTTGGAACTGGCGAAATGGGCGAAAATCATCGAAGATCACTATGGCACGCCGATGGATATCGAGTGGGCGAAAGACGGCGACAGCGGGGAATTGTTCGTGGTTCAGGCCCGCCCGGAAACCGTCCAGTCCCAGAAGCGGGAAGCCGTCTTGAAAACCTACAGCCTCAAACAGTCGGGGGAACGGCTGTTGGCGGGGTTGAGTGTCGGAGATGCGATCGCGGCAGGGAAAGTCTGTTTAATTCGCAATGTCACCGATATCGATCGCTTCCAAGATGGTACAATTTTAGTCACGGAAATGACCGATCCCGACTGGGTGCCGATCATGAAACGGGCCGCGGCGATCGTCACCGATCACGGGGGGCGAACCTGCCACGCCGCCATCATCAGCCGGGAATTGGGAATACCGGCAATTGTCGGTTGCGGCAAGGCGACGGAATTGTTGCAGGGCGATCGCGAAGTCACCGTCTCCTGTGCCGAGGGAGATGTGGGTTACATCTACGCCGGAAACCTGGAATATGAGTCCCAAGAAGTCAGCCTGACGGGGATTCCGGAAACCAAAACTCGAATCATGATGAATATCGCCAGTCCCGCCGCCGCCTCCC
>JBNGCR010000141.1:2884-4116 GCA_050045915.1 Limnospira sp. | reverse complement strand
GCCGCCTCCCAATATCCCCACCCCGTTATCGTGCGGATGAGCGATTTTAAAACCAACGAATATGCGGATTTGATCGGGGGGCAACAGTTCGAGAAACCGGAAGCGAACCCGATGCTGGGATTTCGCGGTGCCTGTCGGTATTACAGCGATCGCTACCGGGAGGGGTTCGCCCTCGAATGCAAGGCAATCCGCCGGGTTCGGGAGGCGATCGGCATGGATAATGTCATTATTATGATCCCCTTTTGTCGGACGTTGAAAGAGGGCGATCGCGTCTTGGAAGTGCTGGCCGAAAACGGCCTGCGGCGGGGAGAAAACGGCCTGCAAGTTTACGTCATGTGCGAAATTCCCGCCAACGTGGAACTCGCCGACGAGTTCGCCAAACGGTTCGACGGCTTCTCCATCGGGTCCAACGACCTTACCCAGTTGGCCCTGGGGGTCGATCGCGATTCTGCGGAATTGGCGGAACTGTTCGACGAACGGGATTTGGCCGTAAAGCGGATGATTCAACGGTTAATTAAAACGGCCCATGCCGCCGGACGCAAGGTGGGAATTTGCGGTCAGGCCCCGAGCGACTATCCCGAATTTGCAGAATTTTTGGTGGAAGCCGGCATCGACTCCATTTCCCTCAACCCCGATAGCGTGGTAGAGGTGAAGCGGCGGGTTGCCGAAGTGGAGGCGAAACAGCCATAAACAAAACATCTCATCGGGTGCGTTCCCACTGACCCGTCGGCTTGGAAACGGAGATGACCGGAGGAACGCACCCTACAACTACAACTTTACGGAGTTGGGAATATTCCCGCAGTCCCCTCTCCCCGGGGACACCAATTCAGTCTCAGAACATGATGATACAGTGGCTCTCACTGGTATCAACGGTAAATTAGTTGAGTATTTTGACCCGATCTTAAAGATATCTCAAAGTTGATGGTGTCGCTTGTCTAATTCAGCACCAGGTGTTATACAATGGCGGAGTCGATCAAGTCGATTCTTAAGGCTTCGAGTTGACGCACCCAACTGAACAGCAAAATATTAAGTTTTAACAATTTTATAGGGGGGAATAAAAAATGGAACCCAGCGGTAATTTGGCGTTTTTAACGCCGAGCTTTTTTGGCGATTTTGAACAATGTCGATTGCTCAATGAAAGCTTGGCAAGGTTTGTGAAAGATGACTACCACCACTACATTGTCGTGGATGCGGCGGACTATTCGTTATTCAAGGTACTTGACAGTTCCCAT
>JBNGCR010000141.1:0-2784 GCA_050045915.1 Limnospira sp. | reverse complement strand
ACCTGATTAAGAGAGTCTGTCTGGTAAATAACTGGATCGGATATAAATAGCCCCGAGGATTGATAATTCCCCGGGGCTATTTTATGACCGTTTGAGGGATGATACCCTCCATCACAAATATCGCGATCGCAAAAACTTTCTATCATATCCAATTTGAGCTTGACAAACAACCGAGTTTTGTAAAATCTCTTGGTTGTTGATATAAAAATTCGGTGATGTATTAATATCAACCCCCCAAAATGAAAGGGGCGATCGCAAAAGCTTTCACAAAACAACCGGGTTTTGTAAAATCTCTCGGTTGTTGATGTAAAGATTCAGTAATTTTTTCCCGTCGATCCGCATTCAAAACCCCCAATCATATTCGATCAATTGTTTTACAAACAACTCAGTTTTGTAAAATCTCCACCAATTTGATTTAAAAATAAAACTCTGTTTTTACTGAAACCATTGCTGAATTAGTATTTCGAGCTTTACAAATAAGTATAAATATTTTTTATTATACCTTGCATCAGTTTTAATAATCAATTTAATATTGCCCTTTTTTGCCGACGTAAATATACTAATGATTGACGGTTCTCAGTTCGGATCGACACACAACTTCCATCCTTAACGACGCCTTTAAAGCGAGGATTGGTTGTAATATCTAGCCAGATTACTTGGGGTCTAAACGGATCTGGCAGACAATAGAATCCATTGTTTGGTACTAATGCAATGGCTTCTAAATCAGAATTTAAACAAGCAAATCTCATCTCTCCTGCCTTGACAAGGCCGGCTGAAGATTAATGTCCGCAGTTTCATGAACTTGAGAACTGTCAAAGTTCCCTGCCAACTTCTACCTAATTCACCAAGGCATCTATACATGGCTGTTTTAAACTTCAGCGAGCAAGATCTCGTCGGCAATAATTTCGACGGTCAGAATCTGAACGGCTCGACCTTCTTCAAGGCGACTTTGACCGACGTTTCCTTCGTCGGCACCGGCCTGGGGGGGACGAACTTTGAAGAAACCAACTGGTTGAATGTCAACGCCAGCGGCGCCAACTTTCGCCCCAGCGCCAACTTCCCCACCACCAGCCTCTTCAAAGTGACATTAGAAAATGTCAATCTCAGCGGCGCCAACCTGCGGGAAGTCAATTTATCCGAGATCAGCACCAACGGCATCAACCTGTCCAATGCTTTATTGCAGGATGCCAACTTATTCAAAGCTGAAATCTCCGGAGAACAGTCTAACCGCCCCGACCTGAGCGGAGCCAACTTCACGGGAGCCGACCTGCTCGAAGCCAACCTGAAAGCTGCGGATTTAACAAATACCAACTTCACGAATGCCAACCTGCAACTGGCATCTCTCGAAGGAACTCTCATGGTCGGCACCAATTTCACCGGCGTCAATTTCGCGGGAGCCAGCCTCACCGATATCACCCTGAGTAATGCCATCTTCGACGGCGCCAACTTGGCGGGGGTCAACGTGACGGATGTCGATCCCGCGACCGCCGACATCAACACCAATGCCAGCTTCGTCGGGGCCAATCTGACGAACTTCAGCGCGGAAGACCTCAACCTGGGGGGAGCCGTCTTCACCAACGCTCAACTGGCCGGCGCGTCGTTTGCCGACACTTTCCTCGGAAATGCCAATTTCGCGGGCGTATTCGCAGAGGGTATTTTCCTCGAAGGTGCAGACCTGAGCAACGCCAACTTCACCGGAGCCGACCTCAGCGGCGCGAATCTCAACGGAGCCAACCTCAGCGGTGCCGACTTGAGCGGTGCCCAGCTCGACGGCGCGAATCTGGTGGGCGCGATTCTCACCGGTGCCGAACTCGACGGCGCCATTTTAGATAACGCCTTCGCCGAGAAAACCGACCTGTCCGGCGTCAACCTGACCGGGGCCAGCTTGGTGGGTGCCAATCTGAAAGAAGTGGTTGCGGTCGGCAGCAATTTCCAGGATGCCAACCTCAGCGGCGCCAACCTGGAAGTCGCCATCCTCACCAACGCCGACTTCGGCGACGGACCCGACGCCGATACCCTCGGGGCGGATTTGAGCAACGCCAACCTCACCAAAGCCGACCTGACCGGGGCGAATTTGGAGGGGGCGAATTTGAACGGTGCCATCTTGACGGATGTTATCGGCCTGAGCGGAGGTTCCGGCGGCGGCGGGGCGACTTCCACATCTGGCAACGACTCTCTCACCGGCGGCGATGGCAGCGACACCATCGACGGCGGCGCCGGGAACGATACCATCAACGGTGCCGGAGGGGCCGACAGCCTCTTGGGTGGCGCCGATGCGGATACTATCTACGGAGATTTGGGCGTCGCCGAAAGCTTGTCCGGCAACGATACCATCGACGGCGGGGACGGAAATGACGTTCTCGACGGCAACTTCGGCGCGGATGTGATTTCCGGCGGCGCGACGGGAGGAAGCGAAACCGCCGCCGACACGCTTACCGGCGGTGCGGATGCCGACCTGTTCCGGTTGGAAGCCACGGGCTTTTTACTCGAACCGGTGGAGCCTTCATTCCCGCCGGCGCCCGCTCCCATCGAACCGTCTGGGGACATCATCACGGATTTCTTGGATGGAACCGACTTGCTCGAATATGAGTTTGCCACCGGTGTTGTCGATCTCAATGAATTGATTATCACGGGTAACGGTACGTCCCAGGTGACGATCGCCGTATTGAATGACGGTTCTGTGGAGGGATTGCCCGACTACACCGAAACCGTCGCCGTTTTGAACGGTGCGGGCGGCTCGGCTATCACCATTACCGAGGATGATTTCTTGCTGTAAAAATCCCC
>JBNGCR010000140.1:0-14546 GCA_050045915.1 Limnospira sp. | reverse complement strand
TGTTCATTGTATTGGGGGAATGGGGGATGGGGAATGGGGAATGGGGAATGGGGAAAAATTGATACAGAGGGCAGGCACGGAGGCACTGCCCCTACAGTTATTTGATTATGATAATGTGGGGGCAACCGTCTCGGGTTGCCCAATTTTCCTGGGTTCCCCCAGGTTCCCTCAAAATGTTAGATCAATCCATCCATCTGCAATTCTTCGATAATCTGCAATCCCCGGGGGTCGCCGACCCGCAATAACGAGGATTTGGCGTCGTCCCGGACGCTGAGATCGTCATCTTCCTCCAGGGACTCAATTAAAGCATCGATCGCCACCGCATAAACCACGTTCGAGGGCAATTCCCGACTCAACTGGCCCAAGGACCAGGCGCAATTGCTGCGGACGGCGGCCACCTCATCCCGTCGCAGGGCCTCGATCACCGGGGGCACGGCCTTCACCACGACATCATATCCCACCTTCGCCATCTGGCCGAGGGAACTCGCCGCCCACAGCCGCACGGCGGGAATGTCCGTTTTCAGGGCATCCAGCAGGGTATCCAAAGCCCGGGCATCGCGGCAGTTTCCCAGGGCCCAAACTAACCCCTTGCGGACGTAACCGTTCCAGTCGCGGTTGTATTGGTCGATCAGCGGTTCCACCGCATCGGGGCTGGGGTTTCGGCCCAAAGCGTAGGCCACGCTCACCCGCACCAGGGGGCAGGAATCCTGCAATAAATGAATCAAAGGCGCGATCGCGCGATCGTCCTGAAGTTCGCAAAACGCACGCGCCGCAATCATCCGGTGTTGCGGTTCCGGCGATTCGAGCAACAGCAACATCTCCTCCGGATCGGGTTTGGGCGCTTCCTCCTCTTCCCAGTTATCCAGGGGACTCTCAGCCGTCTGCTGGAAATTAATTACACTCAGTTCATCATCCTCCATATCAATCACTTTACATCAGAGCGAACGCAGATGGAATAATTAACAATTGATAATTGATAATCGATAATTGATAATTGATAGTTATCAATTCATGAGCTTTTCCCCGACTCCCCACTCCCCACTCCCTACTCCCCTGACAGGGGTTTGATCAGGCTTAGGGATTGGGACTGGTAGCCCAATTTTTGATAGAGGTTGAGGGCGGGTTGGTTGTGGGTGAAGACTTGGAGGCCGATCGCGCGATCGCCCCGGTTTCTCGCCCAGGTTTCGGCGTATTGGATCAAAGCCGAACCGATGCCCCGGCGGCGGTGTTCCGGGCGGACGTAGAGGAGGAAAATGTGGGAAGCGCGATCGCCCGTCACCTGGTCAATCGCGCTTCCCATCCACAGACAGGCGATCGCGGATGGGTTGTCCCCCCGGTTCGCCTCTACCCACCACAGGGGCGTCCGGCCGGAAAAATACTGATCGACGGTCCGCGCCAGGTGGGAAAACTCCCCGTCGGGGAAGAGTTCCCGGTAGGTGCGGTTCATGAATTTGACCAATAGGGCGCGATCGTGGCCAGACCCCCGGCGGATATCGTAACCCGAAATTAAAGCCTCAGACACGGATCGACGGAACGATTGCCCCCGGAGGGTGAATCAACACTCCCACCGGGGCGGGCGCCTGCAAATCTCCCGGCAGGAAAATCCGGGCGCTGACGGCAACCAAGGCCACCAAAAAGATCAGAACCACGATCAGCGGTGCGATGTACTGACGGAAAAAAGCCATATCGGAAATTTCAATGGTTGATGAGAAAAATGGGAAGATCCCGTAACAAATTGTAACGCTTTCCGGGCAATTGCGCCTCTGGGGGAGCGGAGGGGGCGGAGGGGGCGGAGGAGGCAGAGGAGGCGGAGGGGGCGGAGGGGGCAGAGGGGGCAAGTTTATATTAGATTCTGTACAAACTCCCCAATCATCTTTAGATGATTTTGGCTGTTAGCTTGGGAATTGATTCCCAAGCGGGTGTCGTTTGGGCGAGAGAATTGGGGGTGAAAAGAAACCGGGTTTCTATGAGAGTTCCTCGTTCTTAATCCGATAGTCCGCTAGAAACCCGGTTTCTAATTGGCGGTGAGATTGAGGACGAAGAAACCGGAAAGTCCAAAACAACAAAGGCGAAAAATGGTGGGTTACGGCGCCGATGAAAAGTTGTGGGTTTTTCCGAAAAATTACGGCGGCGCCTAACCCACCCTACTGGACTAGGGGGGCGAGAGAATTTGGGGTGATAAGAAACCCGGTCTGCTACACCCTAAATCACATCCTCGTCATCCAAACCGGGCCGCGGCATGGGGAGCGATCGCGCTTTCGACAACTTTCGCAGCCAGACGCCGCCCACAACCGCCACAATTAGAGACACCCAGGCGACGGTTTGTTGCAATAGCAAAAATCCGCCCGTCGCCAATAGCGTCCCCAACAATAACAAAATCGACGCGAGGACTTTTTGCAGGTCCAGTCCCAAATCCTGGGCAGGAGATAAACCCGTCTTCACCCGCTGCCGCCGCCAACCTGGTCCCCCCGGTCGCGCCCGTTCGTAGAAAGTTTCCAGGGTATCTTCCGACTCCGGCGCCGTCAGCAGCAGCACCGCCACCCACAGCAGCGTCACGCTGGCGGTGATGAACATAATTCGCCAGCCGAAATCTTCGATTTTGAACCAGGGGGAAAGACTCGTCAGCATCCCCACCAAAAAGCTGCCGACGATCGCACTTAACTCCGCCGCCGCGTTCACCCGCCACCAGAACCACCGCAGGATCAGCACCAACCCGGAACCCGTTCCAATGGCAATTACCAAACGAAATACCGTCGCCACGTCCGTCGCCAAAAATGCCGCGATCGCCCCCAAAACCGTCACCAGAACCGACGAAAGCCGCCCCACCAGTACCAACTCGCCCTGGGATGCCGCCGGGTTCGCAAACCGCAAATACAGGTCATTGGTGATGAACGACGCCCCCCAGTTGATGGAAGTCGAAACCGTACTCATGAACGCCGCCAGCAGCGACGCCGCCACCACCCCCAAAACCCCCACGGGGAGAAAGTCCAGCATCAATTTCGGATAGCCCAATTCTTTATCTGCCAAATCGGGATAAAGAACAATAGAAGCCAGGGCGACCAAAATCCAGGGCCAGGTACGGATGACATAGTGCATGATATTGAAGGTCCAGGCCGCCTTTTCCGCCTCCGCCTCATTTTTCGCCGCCGCGAACCGCTGCACAAATTCCCCGCCGCCGTCACTCCGCCGCCAGGACCACCATTGAATAAAGATATAGGCGAAAAAGGTGCTCGCCGTAATTCCGGCAGTTTTGCTGAAAGAAATCCACCCGTTTTCTCCCCCCGCCGTCAGCGGCAACAGCGAGAGGATATCTTTATCGGGGGAGGCGAGGGGAACTTGTTCCACCAAAGCCTCAATTCCCCCCACACTTCCCAGGGCGAAAGCCGCCACCACAACGGCACCGAATAAAGCCAGAAAAAACTGGAAAAAATCCGTCGCCACCACGCCCCAAAGTCCGGCCAAACCCGCGTAAATCAACACGAAAATGCTGACGCCGATCACGCTGAACAGTTTCAGGTTATTATCCCCCGCCTCGATACCCAAACTCTGCCAAATTTCCAGGGCATCCACCACCTTCACCATCGCCAACATCGCGTAACCGATCGCGATACAATTCATGGGAACGGCAAAAATAAACGCCTTCACCCCCCGCAGGATCGCCCCCATCCGGCCCCCGTAGCGGAGTTCCGTCAGTTCGGCGTCGGTGAGCACTTCCGATCGCCGCCACATCTTAGCGAAAATGTAGATCATGATCACATGGGAGATGCCGAAGGTCCACCACTCCCAATTTCCGGCGATGCCGCGGTTGGCGACGACTCCGGTGATGTAGAGGGGGGTGTCGATGGAAAACGTCGTCGCCGCCATACTGATGCCAGCCAGCCACCAGGGAAGCGATCGCCCGGAGACAAAGAAATCGGCCAAACTTTTCGACCCCTTCCGCGACAGGTACAGCCCCATCGCCATCGTCAGGATCAGGTAAACCAGGACAATCAGCCAGTCGATCGGATGCATGAATTGAATTTCCGGAGTTTGGGGTATCTATCATACTTTGCCGGGTTCGATCTCGTCTATAGCAGTGTGAAATGATTGGTAAAACTCTTTCGGCTAAGAGTCCCTATAATTGGGGGTTTGGGGGTTCGACAATTTTCAAATGACTTCCGATTGCTATAGTCGCTGGCCGCCGTCGATTCGGAACGTCCGGAAATCCTATCACACAATCAGAAAATTTGTCAAAGTAGTCCTTTCGGTGTTATCTTACAAGTGTGATTCGTTTGAGATGAACCCTAGAATTAGCTGCATTCCACACATTTCTTTTTTGGGGCGGACAGTGGGTGGGGAACCGTTGCGATCGCCCCCTCATCTCAGACAAGAATCGATGGGTGCATTTTTGTGGCAGGCAAATATTTAATATTGAGCCGGTTCATTCGCTATTTAATCTGGATTGCAAGGCGGAGTAAATGCTATGGTAACAAATTCGCAGATCGGGAAATACGGGTTGGGAGAGCAACTATTTCAGTACGCCGTTTTAAAAAGAATTTCCTTGCAAAACGCTTACCGGTTGCGCCTCAATGTATATCACAAAAATTTTCTACTGTCCAAATTCAATATCGGCAACTACGAAATTATCGCCCCGGATGAGATCGAAAAAATTCCCAATATCTATCAAGAAAAACACTTTCACTTCGACCCCGGCGTGTTGCGAGTTCCCTTCGATACCGACGTGCGGGGCTACTTTCAATCGGAGAAATATTTCCAGCCCATCGCCGACGTGATCCGACAGGAACTGACGCTCACAGATCGATCCGTCCTTGAAACAGTCCGAGATTTTACCGACTCGCTGAGGAAAACGGGATCGGAATTGATTTCGATGGATGTGAAGCGGGGCAACGTGTTGTTGGATAAAAGCCTGGAAATTGACACCTCTCCGGGTTTGAATTACTATCGCAGGGCGATGAATTTTTTTAACAAAGGCATCGATCGCCCGATCTTCGTCATCTGTTCGGAGGATATGAAATGGTGTCGCGAGAATTTCAAACGTCCGAATATCGTCTATTCGCCCTTCAAGACGGAAGTGGAAAATTTGGAATTGATGCGAACCTGCGATCGCAATATCATCGCCAACAACGCCCTCAGTTGGTGGGGGGCGTGGCTCAACGAAAATCCCCAAAAACAGGCGATCGCACCCAAACACTGGTTCGGACTCAGCCTCCGCCGGTTGGGGATGCCGTTGACTCTCAAACTGTCCGACTCAACCAAAGATTTGATTCCCCAAAATTGGATGACCATCTAAATTTATAACGCTGAAGCGAGGGGAATCGGCAATAGGCAACAGGCAACAGTTTGAATATCAGATCCAGTTATTGACCGGACAGACTGCGATCGGGTATAGGGTGTAGGGAGGGGTTAAGGGAAAAAATCCGACTCCCGACTCCCGACTCCCGACTCCCTCGATCTCAGATGTTTTGTGGTCAATTATCAGGATTTGATATGAGTTTTGGAGAGACAGATTAATTAGCGATTAGGCATCCCGACGTTTTTGATATAACCGCCTTGGCGATTGTTATACATAAAAAAACCGCCCGATCGAAGCAACCGGACGGGTTAGTTTTGGAGAGACAGATTAATTAGCGATTAGGCATCCCGACGTTTGCGGAGTTTGCCGCCCATCAACGTCAGGCCGAGGAACGCCAAACCGGCGGCGGTGGCGGGTTCGGGGACGGATTCGGTGGCGTGTCCGCCGAGGGCAACCCCGTCATTACCGCATTCTAAGAACAAGCTGGCCATATAATCACCGCTGCCCATCAGAGATTTATCGAAGCTGAAACCGATGGTATGGGTTCCCAGGGCTCCAAAGTGACCGAAATCTAAACCCGCCGCCATCAATTCGTCTTGACTTTGCATCGCGATATCCCCAACCCGGTTGCCCGAGGCGATCACGTTGTTAATAGAAGTTTGTTGACCGAAATAGTCGTAGGCTTCATCTCGGGTGGCGATGTCGGTACCCATCGTGTTGGCGCGATTATATTTGCTCCTTTCAGCAGTATAGTAGTGTTGCAGGTGATTGTATCCAGCATTGGTACTGGCGACACTATGGGCTTGAACATTACTATAGACACCCACCTGAGACACGCCGGAGTCATTGTTTCCGGCAAAGCGGACGCCAAAAAGGGAACTATTCTGGTTAGCGGCTTGGAAATCGTTTCCGGTGAAGTTGAAGAACAAGTCACCCCAGCCAATATTGCGATCCGCGGCTCTACTATTAGAAACTCCTGCCAATGGTGTACCGCCTGTTAAGGCAACCCATATACTATCGGAGGTTTCCAGGGTCGCCATGCCGTAGATGTCATATTGAGAACCACCAGAACCGTCGCCACGGGCATCAATTCCGTAGTTCCAGCCATTGTACAATTGTCCGGCTTGGGCCGCGCCGCCGGTGGCGGAAATCAGGCAGGTGGCGGCGATCGCGCTTCCGAATATAGTTTTTAAATAATTGAATTTCATGGGATTAAACCTCTGGGTATCTCATCTTTGACAATTTAAACCTAACATTTATTGTATGAAGTTACTATCATAAACCCGTCGGTTTATGTAAAAGTTTCTTAAATCAAAAATCATTGATTATCAAACAACATTTTATACAAAAAAATGTTGTTTGATTTAACGAGTTAATCAGTGAAAATACGGAGTGGGTTCGATTCATGCAACTGGTTGACATCAGAAAATACACGCAAAAACCATCCCCCCTACCTCCTCCGCCCCCAAAACAATCACCTCTCCCCCGGTGCCCACCGTTCCAAAATCCGGGCCAAATCCTCTTCTAGGATCGGTTTGCTGATGTAATCGTCCATGCCGGCTTCCAGGCACTTTTCCCGATCGCCCTTCATGGCGTGGGCAGTGACGGCGATAACGACGGTATGTTTCCCCTCCCCTTCAAGTTCCCGCAGGCGCCGAGTCGCCTCGTAGCCGTCCACACCGGGCATCTGACAGTCCATCATGATGATGTCGTAATCCCGTCCGGCAATTATTCGTTCCAAAAATTCTTCTCCGCCACCCACCGCATCCGCCTGATAGCCAAGACTTTCCACAAGCAAGACCAGGATTTCGCGATTGTCCGGGTGGTCTTCAACAATCAGAACTGTCGCGGGATTCGGGACACAAGGTAATGGGAGAGGGGTGGCAACATTTTGTGACAGGGCGGGCGTATCGTCGGAATCGCTAACATCAAAAGGAACTTGGAACCAAAACGTCGATCCCCGTCCGGGAGTGCTGTTAAAGCCGATTTCTCCCCCCATCAACTCTACAATCCGACGGGAGATCGTCAGTCCCAGTCCAGTGCCCCCAAACTGGCGGGCCGTAGAACTGTCGGCCTGGGTGAAGGGCTGAAAGAGACAATTTCGGATCGCCGGGTCGATGCCGATCCCGGTATCTCGGACGCTGAAGTGGAGCAGTATGGGGAACCGGGCGGGGAAGGGCTCGGTTTCCCGCATCACGGTGACGGTGATCTGACCCGTTTCGGCGAATTTGATGGCGTTGCCGATCAGGTTGTTGAGAACTTGCTGGAGGCGAAAGTCGTCGCCGAATAACTGCCGAGGTAGGTTGGGGTCGAGGTGAAATTCCAGTTGCAAATTTTTAGCCCGGGCTTGGGGGAGAAAGATCTCGGAAAGGGGCTTGATGACATCGATTCTGATGTCGAAGGGGCGACGTTCGAGTCGCAGTTGCCGGGATTCGAGCCGGGAGAGATCCAAAATATCGTCGATCAAGTTCAGCAAACGGGTTCCGTTGGTTGTCAAGATCCGCAAAATGTTTTGATACTCCTGCCGGTCGGACATCATCCGCTGTAAAAGCTGGCCCGAAGACAGGATCGCGTTCATCGGGGTGCGAATTTCGTGGCTCATGTTCGCCAAAAATTCGGTTTTGGCTTGGTTGGCGGTGTCGGCGGCCTGGGCGATCGCGATCGCCTCTTCCAGGGCCCGATTTTGCCGCAGGATCTCCTCCTCGTTCCGCTTCCGCTCCGTGACGTCCATGACAGTGCCGTAGAACTTGACAATCTCCCCCGCCGGATTGCGGAGCGCCTGCCCGATCAAATTCAAATACCCCATTTCTTCCTCCGATCGCGCGAACTGCACGTCAACGCTGAACGGGATTCCTTCGGCAAACAGGCGATCGAGAAATCCCTCCAGAACCTCCCGGTCTTCGGGGGGATGATACTGCAAAAAATCGGCAAAATTCGGCGGTTCCGACTGCGAGTCCAAACCGTAGATATGAAATAATTCGTCAGACCATTGCGCCCGGGCGATCGCCAGATCCGCGCCGTCTGCAAATTCGAGTTCCCAACTGCCAATTTTCGCGAGCCCCTGGGCCTCTTGCAACTGCCTCTGACTCTCCCGCAGAGCCTGTTCGACCTGGATGCGCTCCGTCACTTCCATCACCACCGAGCCGACACCGCAGCCATCACCTTCGAGAAAATCGACGGGGTAGTAACTTACGATCCAGTACCGCTCCCGATCGCCCGTGGCGGAGGTCGTGCCCCGGATGACGCTGTTGTAGATCGGCTCCCCGGTTTCGATCACCTGCCGCAGGAGCGGTTCGACGCGATCGGCCAGTTCCGGGGCGACGTCCCGGAGGGTTTTGCCCAGGTGTTCCTGAATCGAAATCCCGTAAATGTCAGCCAAGGTCTGATTCACCCGCAAAAACTTCAAATCCCGATCCTGCAAGCACAGGCCCACCGGACTGATTTGGTAGAGCTGTTCGAGCATTTCGTTGTTCTGCTGGAGTCGATGTTGGGCCCGCTTGAGGTCGTCGATGTTGACAAAGCTGATCACGATGCCATCATCCGTTATCCCTTCCTTGGAATAGGAGTTGACCCGCATCAAAACGCAACCGTTCGCACCGTCGCTTTCCACCTCCTGCTCGTAAGGTTCCTTCTGTTGATTGACCCGCTGCAAAATATCGGTCAAATTCGGACAGTCGAGGTTGTTAGTCAGATCCGTGAGCGGACGGCCGATATCTGTCATTTGGATATTGAAAAGCCGGGTGGCGGCGGGGGTGAATTTGCGAATGTTGAGGTCGGCATCGAGAAAGAGCACGCCGATGTCGGTGCTGCGGATCAAATTGTCGATGTCGTGGTTGAGTTGGGTGAGTTCTTGAATTTTGCTTTGATATTCCGAATTGACGGTGTAGAGTTCTTCGTTGACGGACTGCAATTGCTCGTTGGTGCTCTGCAACTCCTCGTTGGAGGCCAGCAACTCCTCGTTGGTCGCCTGCTGCTCTTCGTTGGAGGTTTCCAACTCTTCGATGACGACCTGCAGGTTTTCGCGGGTCTGTTGCAGCTCGTATTCCAACTCCGTGATTTGTTGCCCCACCTCTTCTTCCGCGTCGAACCGGAGGGCGTTCAGGGAGGAGATTTGCTGGGTTTCGACCTCCAAAACGATGACGATATGTTCGTCATTGCTGCGATCGCCGCCCGCCAGTTTGACCCGCATCGTGATGGTGAGAGTCTCCCCGTCGCGGTCTAACTTAATGCCCGTGTAGAGAACCTGCTCCCGATCGCGCTTGGTGCGGTGCAAAGCCGTACTCATCGGCAATTTCAAAACCGGGTGGACGAGTTCCGTAACTTCCAAATTGGCCTCCCCGACGGGGAATTCCATCAGTCGGGCCGAATTGTGCAAGATGCGGAGCAGCTTGTTTTTGGTATCGCACAGTAGACAGGTGATCTGGCGATCGCCCAGGCAGATGTCGAACACCGCGCCGAGCAGTTTGTCAAATTGTCGCTGTTGGGTTCTGGGGCGGATGAAGGACTGCAGCGGCGGGACGAGGGGTTGTCGGAAGACGGGCATGATAGACAACTGGGCGTCCTGCCGTTTCTGATAAATTTTCCACCTCGAATGCAGGACGTTGAACTCCGAAGCCAGATCTCCCAAGGTTTCGGAACTCCCCAAAAATAGCGTGCCTTGGGGGAGGAGGGCGAAGTTCAGCAGCCCCAGAACCCGCTGCTGTAGGTGAGGCTGCATATAAATTAAGACGTTCCGGCAACTGACCCAGTGCATCTTGGAGAAACCGACATTTTTGGTGAGGTCGTGGGGGGCCACGATCAGCATCTCCCGCAGCGATCGCTTCACCTGGTAGTTGTCGCCCCGCTGGTCGAAATATCGCTCCAACCGCCCCGGCGAGACATCGTTGGCGATGTGCGCCCCGTAAATTCCGTTGGCCGCCACTTCCAGGGCGTTGGTGTCGATATCCGTCGCAAAAATTTTCACCGGGATGGGTTTGTTTGCCTTCCGGATCGCCTCGTCCACCGCGATCGCCATCGAGTAGGCCTCTTCCCCCGTCGCGCAGGCGGAAACCCAGATCCGCAACTGCTGCCCGGGTTCGAGTTTGTCGATCTGCCCGGACAAGATCTCCTTCAAGACCTCCCAGGCTTCCGAGTCCCGGAAAAAGCAGGTCGCCCCGATGAGCAGATCCTGCCGCAGAAGTTTTTGTTCCTCCTCCGACTCCCGCAGGTAGTCGATGTAGGCTTTGATGCCCTCCTGGCGGGTCAGGGCGCAGCGGTGGCGGATGCGCCGGCTCAGGGTGCTAACTTTGTAGTGGGAAAAGTCGATCGTTTCCCGCTCTTCCAAGATCTGCAAAATGGGTTCGAGAACTTCTGGATCGAGGGTTTCGGTATCTTTGGAGCTCGGTGTGGGGAAGTGATCCGAAAACCGGATCAGTTCAAAAATGGCCTGGGCCAGGTCTTCGGGGGACAAAATCTCGTCTACCAGTCCGGAGGGGATGGCGCTGGTGAGCATACTGGTGAACTGGGCTGTCTCGGGGGACTGGACGAAGGCAACACCGCCGGCCCTGCTGATGGCCTGCAACCCCTCAGTCCCGTCATGCCCCGTCCCCGACAACAGGAGCGCGACGCTCCGATGTCCCCAAACTTCGGCCAGCGATCGGAAAAAGCGGTCGATCGGATAGTGTGGAGAATCCTGCCGGTCTTCCAAATGTAGCGTTTGGCTTTCGAGGTGGAGGATTTTGCCGGGGGGCAAGAGGTACACGCAGGCCGGTTTGACCGGCATCCCCTCTTCTATTTCCAAAACCTGCATCGCCGTCTGTCGTCGCAGAATGTCCGACATCATGCTGGGGCGATCGGATGGGAGATGTTGGATGACGACGAAGGCTCCGTTGGGATTGTCGGGGAGGCTGCCGAAAAAGGATTCGAGAGCCTGAACGCCCCCGGCGGAGGCACCGATGCCGACGATAAAAAATTTGTTGGGCTCGGGAGGGTTTTGAATCGTCATTTTGCCTCTGACAGTTGCGATCGCAATCTATATCAAACTAGCACTGATTACCATCGCCCAAAGGGAAGAACGCGAGGGGTTTGTCGTCGGCGCCGGATGCGCTACCCTATCTTTTGGCGGCTCGGGATTTCTCCGTCCCCTACCCGAGCGCCCCGGACGGGGAATCCCACCGACGATCGCGTTTTTGACTCGGGTGGGGGGCGGGCAAATTTTCGACTCCCGAGTGTCCATCATTTTCGGCTATACGGAATGCCGACCCGACCCGTACAACCCAACCTGTGGAAGTTATCCGTCCTGCGGGGATTGGAATTCGCCTGGTTTCCCATCCCGACGGTGGTGCTATTTTATCAGCATCACGGGCTGTTTTTGGAACAGGCAATTTTACTGAAAACTATTTTATCAGTTTCTATCTTTATTTTTGAAATTCCTTCCGGGTATTTCGCGGACGTATTCGGGCGAAAATTTTCGTTAATTTTGGGAGGGATGATTTGGGTTTTGTCTCTGCTGCCCTACTGTTTTTTGGGGGATTTCGTCTGGTTCGCGATCGCGGAGGCCCTGTCGGGGCTGGCTGCGAGTTTGATTTCCGGGGCGGACGTGGCGTTGGCTTTCGACAGCCTATCGCTCCTAAACCGGGAGGGGGAATACGGCCGATTTGAGGGGCGTCTGGGGGCGATCGCGGGTCTTTCGGAGGCTGTCTGCGGGCTGTTAGGAGCGGCGATCGCGGCGGTGAATTTGCGATATCCGTTTTACTTGCAAACTGCCTGCATTTTGGCTTATGTCGGATTGGCATTTACCCTCACCGAACCCCCCCGCCACCGTTCCGCGACGACCATCGAGGGATGGGGGGAACTGCGGGACACCCTGAAATGGACGGCCAGTCAAAAAACTGTCCGTTGGCCCATCGCCCTGGGCGCGATCGTCTCAGCGGGCACCTTCGCGATCGTGTGGCTGTCCCAGGCTTATATGGGCGATCGCGGCCTCCCCGTGGAGGGGTTCGGCGTCGCCTGGGCGGCCTTTCACGGGGTCTTGAGTGGGTCTGCGCTGCTGGCGACCCCCATTTCGCACGTTTTGGGCATCAGGGGGGCTTTGTGGCTGATGCTGGGGGTGCTGGCGGGTTCCTACGGCTTGCTGGCCGCCATCCACCACCCCTGGGGGGTGATTTTCGTGGCGACGATCTATTTTGCTCGGGGACTGCGATCGCCGTTAATTTTGACCCTCCTCAACCACCAAGTCGCCTCCTTCCGAAGGGCGACGGTCATCTCAATTAATAGTTTTGCTTTTCGGCTGTGTTTTGCCGCGATCGGACCCGCGATCGGCTCGATTGCAGACACCTATTCCCTAGATTGGGCTTTGGCAGTGGCCGGCATTTTCTTTTGGATAACCGGGGGAATTTGTTTGATGAAGATTAGGGTATAGATCCGCAGATGACGCAGATTGACGCAGATTTTAGATCGGAGGTTGGGGTCGGGTGCGATCGGATTGACATTGTTAATTGTTAATTGTTAATTGTTCCAAGTAATTTCGATAGCAGGGCTTTCAACTCCGGGGACAATTCCAGTGGCATACTGCCGCGGACGTGCAGATCTCTTTGCGGGAACGGAATTTCGATATTTCTCCGTCGCAGCATGGCTTCAATTTCATAATATAAATCGCTTTTGATCAAGACTTGGCGGTTGGGATGTCGGGTCCATACGCGCAATTCAAAATCGAGGGAACTGTCGCCGAATCCTTTAAATAAGACCTGGGGCGAGGGGATAGTTAAAACTTCGGGATTGGCTTTTGCCACGTCCAGCAACGAATCCCGTACCCCTTCCACGTCGGAACCGTAGGCGACGCCGACGGGAAGCCGCAGTCCGGAGAGGGAATTGTCGTGGTCCCAGTTGATCAATTCCGTTTCCAAAAAGCGGGAATTGGGGACGATAATCGAAATTTGATCGAGGGTTTTGATCACCGTACTGCGGGCGCCCACCCGTTCGACGGTTCCCTGGTATTCTCCCACTTCGATGAAGTCGCCGACCTGGATAGGTCTTTCAAATAATAAGACTAAACCGCTGCCGAAATTCTTGGCAATATCTTGAAATCCGAAGCCGATACCGACACCCAGCGCACTGGCGAGAATGGTGAGGGAACTGAGGTTCAATCCCCAGACCTGTAGCAGTACCAAACTGCCGATACTGATCAGACCGTAGCGGACGATGACCGCGACGACTTCCTGGGCGCCCCGGCTGATTCCGGTGGCGTCCAAAATACGCGATCGCAGCACGTCTGCCAGCACTTTCGCCGCAAAAATTAGCGCCCAAAGCAGGAGCAACAAAATTAAAATATCGGGGATGGAATAGGATTTATTGTCGAGGCTGAAAATATCGGAGGTCAGGGTCGATATGATGGTGCCACCGACCTGATAACTCCACTGTCGAGTCATCGGAAACTGATTGGCAACATAGATAAAAACGGCGAACCAAAGCCCGATTCGGACACTGGAAAGGGTCAAATGTAAAAACAGTTCGATGTTGCGGTGGTGCTTTTTCTGCTGCTGTGGGGTGACGTTATTTTCCGAGGGTAAGAGCGCCTCCAAAATGCGCCGGAGATATTTGTGCCAAACTAGGCCGAGTCCCCAGTGAGTCGCCAGGGCAAAAATGAGGATCATTGTCGATCGCAAAAGCGCCACCCGTAAAAATTGAGCGCTGCGTTCCTGTCGGGCGCGATCGAGGGCAAATTGGATCGTATTTTTCCAGCGATCGGCCTGTTCCCAAACGTCATTTCCAGCCTCCGAATCCCGTTCAGTGACGGTCAACAAATATCCGTCATTTAACCAGAGGGTCGGCAGGATATTATTATCTCTGACAGTCACTGCGATCGGATCTCGCGATCGCGCCGCCTGCTGAAGTTTCGCCTCGATCATTGTCGCCCGTTCCTGGGCTGGAAATTCTTGCGAACTGCTGACTTTAAAAATTCGCCGTCCGTCGAGGATCACCGGGGCGGTATTCGACTTGAACGACAAGCCAGCCCCCTCCTGGCTAAGGGCGGTAAAACCCGGAAAGAGGCTCAAAAAAAGAGCCAGAATTAGACCCAGTCCGATGAAAAGAAGGTGGCGAATTTTGCGATCGAAGAATTGGTAGTTCACGGTCGTCCTTTGCTGTCCAGCCTGGTGGTTCGGATCGAATCCCTACGAGGAATATTATCGTTTATTTCATCCGTCCGGCGGTAGATTCCCGACGAACGAAGTCCAGAGTTGCCACTTTTTCGAGAATCGGTATGATAGGGGAAGTT
>JBNGCR010000139.1:0-14596 GCA_050045915.1 Limnospira sp. | reverse complement strand
GACTCGACCCGGCTCAATTTAAGGCATCTTTCAAAACTGTCCGCGCGGCGAGATGATTTCGAGTTGAAGTCAAAATCTCCGCTTCTCGCTGGAGGCGGGCCACCGTATCCTGCATTTCCAGGAGCGTCTGCTGTTCGGAGGCGACGCCGTAGAGGTTGCTGGCGACCCAGTAGGAGAGTTCGGTGGGGAGGTCGGGGATATCGTCGGGCAGTTCGATGGGTTGGTCCATCAATTTACTCGAAAGTTGGACCACATCCCGCAGCAAGATTTCCACATCTTTAGCCAGGGGTCTGAGGTCGGTGGTGGGTGGCTCATCTTCGATCCATTCCACCAAACCAACGAGGTAGGGTTTTTCCCGCACCGCTTCCAGGACTCGGAATCGCTGCTGTCCCAGGGTCATAATTTTCATGCGATCGTCGGGCAACCGCTGGTATTGAATCACTTCAGCGCAGCAGCCGACGGAAGCGACTTGCCCCTGGGTGGGATCGAACATCAGCACCCCGAAGCGGCGATCGCTCTCCAGGATGGTGTTCATCATGATCCGGTAGCGAAACTCAAAAATGTGCAGGGGCAGCGGTCGGGCTGGAAAGAGGACCACTTCCGGCAGCGGAAACAGGGGAAGTTCTCGAACAGCAAGAGAGGAAGATGATGCCATTGTCCCTTAGTACAGTGTGCGCTTCTTTCTTTTTACTTTAGCGGATTTCGGGCTACCCCTGTTTTGGCGAAACGTCCTAGAGTTTGACTTCGATATCCACCCCGGCGGGCAGATCGAGTTTCATCAGGGCGTCGATGGTTTTTGAAGAGGGCTGATAGATGTCGATGATCCGGCGGTGGGTGCGGGTCTCGAAGTGTTCGCGGGAATCTTTATCGACGTGGGGGGAACGTAGGACGCAATAAATCCGGCGTTTCGTGGGCAGGGGAATGGGTCCGATCGCGGTGGCTCCGGTGCGGTTAGCCGTATCGACGATCTTCTCGCAGGAGGTGTCGAGGAGGCGGCGATCGAAGGCTTTGAGACGGATGCGAATTTTTTGCTGCTGAATGGTAGCCATTGTGTACTGTTGAGTTTTCGAGGTTCGGTTTGATTTGAGTTGCGGCGGGTCGAGTTTCAACGGAGAGAAATTCGACCGGGCAAAAGGGCGCAGAAAAGCAACCCGGACTCGGATCACTTTTCTGCCAGTTTGCGGGTCAGCTATCCTATTGCCGGGGCACGAAGCCCCGTCTCTTCAGAGCGGGGTGCTGACCTTATTTGAGAATCTTGGCAACGACACCGGCTCCGACGGTGCGGCCGCCTTCGCGGATAGCGAAGCGCATTCCCTGCTCGATCGCGATCGGGCAGATCAATGTCACCGTCATATTGATACGATCTCCGGGCATCACCATTTCCGGCTTGCTACCGTCATCGGCAGTATATTCATCAATCGTACCCGTCACGTCCGTTGTCCGAACGTAGAACTGGGGACGATAGCCCGAGAAGAACGGAGTATGACGCCCACCTTCCTCTTTTTTGAGGATGTAGACTTCCGCCTCAAATTGGGTGTGGGGCGTGATCGATCCGGGCTTGGCAATCACCATGCCGCGCTCGATATCGGCCTTTTGAATCCCCCGGAGCAGCAAACCCACGTTGTCTCCGGCCATCCCTTCGTCCAGAGTCTTCTGGAACATTTCCACACCGGTGACGGTGGTGCTGCGGGTATCTTTGATTCCGACGAGTTCGACGGTTTCGCCGACTTTGACTTTACCCCGTTCGATCCGGCCCGTGGCCACCGTACCCCGACCCGTGATCGAGAAGACGTCTTCCACCGCCATCAAGAAGGGCTTATCGATGGCCCGCTCGGGAGTGGGGATGTACTTATCTACCTCGTCCATCAGGGCGTGAATCTTGTCAACCCAGTCATTATCACCCCGGGCAGTGGTCGGGTTTTCGGTCAGAAACTCCAGAGCTTGCAGGGCGGAACCCGAAACGATGGGGATATCGTCGCCCGGAAAATCGTAAGAACTCAGCAGTTCCCGCACTTCGAGTTCGACAAGTTCGAGCAGTTCTTCGTCGTCCACCATGTCCGCCTTGTTCAGGAAGACCACGATGCTGGGAACGCCCACCTGCTTCGCCAACAGGATGTGTTCACGAGTTTGGGGCATCGGGCCGTCCGCCGCGGAAACCACCAGGATTGCGCCGTCCATCTGAGCCGCGCCGGTGATCATGTTCTTCACATAGTCGGCGTGTCCGGGGCAGTCTACGTGGGCGTAGTGGCGATTTTCCGTTTCGTACTCGACGTGAGCCGTGTTGATGGTGATCCCCCGCTGTTTCTCTTCGGGAGCGGCATCGATGTCGTCGTATTTCCGAGCCTTGGCACCGCCAGCCGCCGCCAATGTCATTGTAATTGCAGCGGTCAGCGTGGTTTTGCCGTGGTCAACGTGACCGATGGTACCGATGTTAACGTGGGGTTTATTCCGTTCAAATTTTGCGCGTGCCATATTGATGTTTCGTTTGAGATTCTAGATGTTGGACGATCGAATTGGCGAGTGGGGGGAAAGAGCGGCGGGGCAATTTAAGTGAAGCCGACACCGCCCCCTCACGACCCCCATCTCTAGCTGCCTTTGCTCTTGGCGATGATGGTTTCAGCCACGCTGCGAGGAACCTCCTCGTAATGGCTGAATTCCATTGAGAAGATCCCACGACCTTGGGTCTTCGAGCGGATATCGGTGGCGTAGCCAAACATTTCCGCCAGGGGAACCTTGGCGACCACCTTGGCGATTCCCTGACTTTGATCGGTCTCCTGACCTTCAATCTGGCCGCGACGGGAGTTGAGGTCGCCGATCACGTTCCCGATGAAGTCTTCGGGAACTTCGACCTCCACTTTCATCATCGGCTCCAACAGCACGGGGGAAGCCTTGGTGACGCCGTCCTTGATTGCCATCGAGCCGGCAATCTTGAACGCCATTTCCGAGGAGTCCACATCGTGGTAGGAACCGTCCACCAGAGTGGCTTTGACATCGATGAGCGGGTATCCGGCGATGATTCCAGATTCGCAGGCTTCCTTCATCCCCTGTTCCGCCGGATTGATGTATTCCTTGGGAACACTACCTCCGACGATCTTGGAGACAAATTCAAATCCGGTTCCCGCTTCGCCCGGTTCGAGTTCGATCACGACGTGGCCGTACTGACCTTTACCACCACTCTGGCGGATAAATTTGCCTTCGGTGCGAACTGACTTGCGGATAGTTTCCCGGTAGGCGACTTGGGGGGCACCAATGTTAGCTTCGACTTTGAACTCCCGCAACATCCGGTCTACCAGAATTTCCAGGTGCAGCTCGCCCATGCCGGCGATCACCGTTTGGTTGGTTTCCGGGTCGATGGACACGCGGAAGGTCGGATCTTCTTCCGAGAGGGACTGCAGGGCTTTGGAGAGTTTCTCCATATCCTGCTTGGTTTTCGGCTCCACCGCCACGGAAATGACCGGTTCGGGGATGAACAGGGACTCGAGGATGATGGGGTTAGCGTCGTCGCAGATCGTGTCTCCGGTCAGGGTGTCCTTCAAGCCCAACGCCGCCCCGAGGTCGCCGGCTCGAAGTTCTTCCACTTCGATGCGATCGTCGGACTTGAGGACGATCAGACGAGAAACTCGCTCTTTTTTGTCCTTGGTGGAATTGTAAATGTAACTGCCTTTTTGGAGGATGCCGGAATAGACCCGCACGAACGTCAGGCGTCCGTAGGGGTCGGCCATCACCTTGAAGGCTAGAGCCGACAGCGGAACGTCATCATCTGCTGGACGAAGAGCTTCTTCTCCGTTGGGAAGAATTCCCTTGATGGGGGGAACCTCCGTCGGAGCCGGAAGATAGTCTACCACAGCATCCAAAAGCCGTTGAACGCCCCGGTTCTTGAATGCGGAACCGCACAGCATGGGAACCATCGTCCCTTCGATGGTCGCCTTGCGAATGCCGTGACGGACTTCATCCTCGGTCAGCGGGTCGCCCCCTTCCAAGGATTCGAGATATTTCTCCATCAGGGCTTCGTCGGTTTCGGCGATCGCTTCGAGCATTTTTTCCCGGTATTCGGCGACCAGATCTTTGACTTCTTCAGGAATCTCGTCGCTGACTTGGATATCAGTTCCCAGGTCGTTGGTGTACATATAGGTCTTCATGCCAACCAGATCGACCAAGCCGTGGAAGTCACTCTCGCGGCCGATGGGAATCTGAATGGGAACCGCATTAGCCCGGAGGCGATCGCGGATTTGATTGTAAACCTTGAAGAAGTCGGCCCCGGTGCGGTCCATCTTGTTGACGAATACGATTCGGGGAACCCGATACCGCTCGGCCTGACGCCAGACGGTTTCGGATTGGGGCTGGACGCCACCGACGGAACAAAAGACTGCGATCACTCCATCGAGAACCCGCATCGATCGCTCGACTTCGATGGTGAAGTCAACGTGACCGGGGGTATCGATGATGTTGATCCGATGGTCAAGCCAACTGGTACTGATCGCAGCAGCCGTGATGGTGATACCACGCTCCCGCTCTTGAGCCATCCAGTCGGTCACAGCAGTTCCGTCGTGGACTTCGCCCATCTTGTGAACCACGCCGGAGTAGAACAGGATTCTCTCGGTGGTCGTTGTTTTGCCCGCATCGATATGGGCTGCGATGCCGATATTCCGTACTCTCTCAAGCGGGATGGTACGTGCCACAGCTACCTCCTTTTTAAACCTTTATTAAGATTTTATACGTTTCTGGAACTGACTGCTAATCCAAACAAATTTTAGTACCGATAGTGGGCGAAGGCTTTGTTGGCTTCTGCCATCCGGTGCGTCTCTTCTCGTTTGCGAACCGCACTCCCGGTTTCGTTGGCCGCATCCATCAGCTCGTTAGCCAGTTTGCCGGCCATCGATCGCCCGGAGCGCGTTCTCGAAAAGTGGATCAGCCAGCGCAGGGCTAGGGTCGTCCCCCGCTCCGAGCGGACTTCCATCGGCACCTGGTACGTCGCGCCTCCAACCCGGCGGGCTTTCACTTCCACCAGGGGTGTGGCGTTCCGCACGGCTTTTTCAAACAATTCCAGCGGGTCGGAGCCGGTGCGCTCTCCGATGGTGGCTAGGGCATCATCAACAATCCGGTGGGCGACGGATTTTTTTCCGTGCCGCATGATACGGCGCACCATCATGTTGACCAAGCGACTGTTATACTTCGGATCGGGGGGAACCGGACGTTTTTGAACTACCCGACGACGAGACATAGTTATCTTCCCTCAACACATATAACTTCATTCACAACAAAATCGCAGCTCTGGGAATCCCAGGAAACCGAGGTTTTCACCGGACGGTCAAACCGCGCCTGTAGATTCCCGAGACGGGCGCGGCTTAGTCTTTCGGACGCTTCGCTCCGTACTTCGAGCGGCTTTGGCGTCGATCTTTAACTCCGGCGGTGTCCAACGTTCCACGAATGATGTGATATCGAACGCCAGGTAAATCCTTGACCCGACCGCCGCGAATCATAACAACCGAGTGTTCCTGCAGGTTGTGTCCGATACCCGGAATATATGCTGTCACTTCAAAACCCGAGGTGAGCCGCACCCTTGCCACCTTACGAAGTGCTGAATTTGGTTTTTTGGGCGTTGTCGTATACACACGGGTACAAACGCCACGGCGCTGCGGGCAACTCTTAAGAGCTGGAGACTTCGTTTTTTTCAGAGTCTTTTCCCGTGCAGAACGAATGAGTTGCTGTATAGTGGGCATAAGTTACCACATAATCTATCAATTCGGCAGTTTTAAGGGTTGCGGTATCTCCATTGAAATACCCCTCCCCGGACTGGGGATGGGATTTTCATCTCAATCTATAAGTCAGATGCTGATACCCAAAACTCTATATTAGAGGATGAAACTGCTTTTGGCAAACTTTTTTTTTGGGGTGGGTGTGAGGGGGGGAAACATTCCCGTCACGACTTGGCGACAAACGAGTGACCACAACCGCAAGTCCGGGCTGCATTGGGGTTGTCAAATCGAAATCCGCCACCCATCAAGTCTTCCGAGTAATCGAGGGTCAACCCATCGATATGGGGCCAGCTCTCGCGGTCTGTCACCACTTGCAGGGAACCGCACTGGCAGACCACGTCTGTCGGCCCCGGACTCGACTCGAATCCAAAATGGTAGACCCAATCGCAGCACCCTCCCGACTTCACCGCCAACCGAAACAGGAGGTCGGGGTCATTCTGCTTAGATTTCCGGCGCAGCACTTCTTTCGCTGCGGCTTGAGTGATCTCAATCATAGATCGGGGAATGGGGAATGGGGACAAAAATCGTTCGTCGTCTGGGTTTCAGAATCATCGGATGTCCCGACCCTTCTCAACCCATCGGGCAATTGCGATCGGTCGAAGCCGCACCGATCTCCGTCTCGAATCGGAAACGGAGGTGGCGACATCATCTCTCTCGTCGCCCCAGTGTATCATTTTGGCGAATCCGAGCCCACTCCCAATTCAAAACCTTCCCAAGCTGTCCCCGATCCTGAAAAGCGATCGCAACTTGGAAAGGCAGTGATTGTAGTATTGAATTGGAGCGATCGACTCAACCGGGCGATCGCATTAGCTGGCCCGAGAGTAATCGTCCTGGAAGCGAACGATGTCGTCTTCGCCCAGATATTCTCCGTTTTGGACTTCAATGAGGACCAGGGGAATCACGCCGGGGTTTTCCAGGCGGTGGTTCGTGCATTGGGGGACGTAGGTAGATTGATTGGAAAAAATCACCTCTTCGTTGTCGCCGCAGGTCACTTTCGCCGTCCCAGATACCACAATCCAGTGTTCGCTGCGGTGGTGGTGCATTTGCAGGCTGAGGCGGTGTCCGGGGTTGACCTCGATGCGCTTGATCTTGTAGCCGGGTCCTTCTTCCAGGGTCGTGAATGAACCCCAGGGCCGCAGCTCAGTAGCGGCAACGGCTTGAATGGAGGTCGATGTTTCGAGGGCGGAAACTTTTGAACGGTCTTGGGTGGCTACCATAATTATCTTCTGTCCTTAAAAACTAGCGGGCTAAAAGCAAGTCAGTTAAAAATTGAGTCGCCGGAGACTCAGGAACTCAAGTTCCGAAGGCATCGAACCCCTTGAGATCCGATCCAACCATAGCAAACGGATCGGGGGGTATGTCACCCCGTTTTGTCCCCAATTGAAGAATTTCGAGGAAGTTTTATCAAAACTTTACTCAATCGGGCGGTAGCTTTACATGGACTCGGGAAAGTCGGGGAGAAGCGAGGGAGCCGGGGAAAAGGGAAAAAGTCAATTGTCAATTACGAACCGGACACCGATGCCGTTATGGATAGGGGCAGCGGTTTGGGGGGGGCGATCGATGAGTTGGCCGCCAAGGTAGAGGCCGCTGGAGCTTCCGCCGTCCAAATTGAGAGCATCCACTGCCCCAAGTTGTCGCATCAGTTCGGCCAATTCGGCGAGGCTCGGTCCAGTCCCGCCGGGGTCCTGATGCACGATCGCCAGGAGAAGCCGATCGCCCGTTGTTAGTCCCACGGCGCTGCGGATAGCCTTTTGACGATTAAATGCATCGCCAAATTGTTCGGCTTTGGCATCCAGGACGATTTGATGGTCGCGGAGTAATAGGGGACCGGCGCCGATACCGTGGGGAAAATCGGACCCAGGAGCCGGACGGGTGGCAGTTTCCAATTGCACGGGGGTACCGGGGGCCAGGAGCGTGGCGAGTTCAGGTTGGTTTCGCAAGACGAGTAAATAGCCGTCCGGGGGAATGGGGGCGGGCCAGAAGTGGGGGGATTCCAGGACTTGATAGCCGACGATGCGATCGCCCCGGACGGCAAGGGCAATTTCGCGATCGCCGAAGGGGCGGTAAACGTCTCCCCAGTCGGGGGTGTAGCGGGACAAACCCGCCCGGATGTAGGCGCTGTTGAGTTTCTGGATGGGGACGGATTCACCGCCGGGAAGGATCAAGGTTTCGGTGAGGGTGAGGCGGTCTATGAAGACCTGTTTTTGGTCATTCCAGGCGATCGCGCCCCGACCGAGAATCGGGCCAGAGAGCCAGCGGTTTTGGTGCCGGATCGCCCCGAGGGGAAATTGATTGTTGCGATTGAAAAATCCCCCGTTGATAGCGGCCGCCACCCCCGCGCGCCCCGCCACTTCCGCCAAAGGAGCCAGCCCCTCGGGCGAGATCTCCCGGGCGCGGATCGGTTCCAGAGAAATCGCCGGTGATTTCAGGTCAATTTCCAGCCAAACCACCGGAAACCGAACCCAGCGGGGCAACAGGGCCGGAGAATGGGGGCTGCGAATTTCCACATATCGCTGTTGCCACCGGAGTCCCGGCGCCCACTGAATGTCCCGTTCCACCCAAAAATCGGGGCGGATCTCGATCGCCAACCGGGGGGGATCGCCGGAGGAACTGACCCGGGGACGCCAACCGGGGGGGGTACTGAAAATCAATCGTGTCGGTTGATTTCGGGCATCGATCCAGATTCCCGCGAGGGGATCGCCGTTGATCGGATAAAATAGTCCTGACTGCTTCGGATCAGGTCGGGCATCGAGGGCGACCGACCACCACACCTGGGGTTGAGGAGTTGGCTTCCCGTCCCCTTCCACTTCCGGGGATTCTTCCTCCGTCTCGGGCGGTTCGGGAGGAATCAACAATTTTTGCAAATCAGGAGGCAGGGAGGAGGACGGGCCGATGGGGGCCGTCTCGATTTGAGGGGCTTGCCAGGGAACCGGGCGGTCAAATTCGAGGACGAAACGCCGACACGGAAGGGGTTCTTCGGGAACCGATCGCCCCGGTGTCCCTCCACAGTCGGGGAGGGGTGTGGTTTCGACATCTCGAAGGGTGGCGGGGGGGGAGGTGAGTTCGAGTACCGTGCCCCGATTCTGGACTTGCCAGCCCAGTTGGCGGGCCAGCTCGGTAATATCTAAATAGCGATCGCCGGATTGGTGAAAAGCGGGCAAAGTCGGGGTCCAGGCAAACCAGCGCACCGGCTGCCGCCCACTCTCGGGCGTGTCCAACAATTCGATCCCCGTCGATCGCATCAATCCCAGGTCGGCAACACCGACGGATGGGCGATCGGAGTGGCGGGAATCGTGCCATTGTAGCCAGTTGACCGGGATTTCCCGGCCGTTGAGGGCGATGGTCGCCCCCCGCTCTCTGACGGCGACGTTCCCGGCCCAAACCGGAGTCCATCCGAGGCCCGAGAGTAGGATTGAGAGGGCCAAAATGCAAATTCGAGGCAGTGGAGGCGAGTCGGACACGATGGAGAAGATGTCATCAGATCTAAATTTTGGGGACACCGAGAAGGAAAATAGCGTGTATCCTAGAGACTACATCTAAATTTTGGCTGAAACCGTAGCTTCAACACCAACAACTGCGGGGTCTTGGCTACATAATAATAGGGATAAGTCAGCGATCCGGGAAGATCAGGCGGATCGCGCGATCGGCCGACCGGGTATCCCTGGGGGGTGAAACGTCACTCAAATTTGACGGTCGGAGTATCCGCAAGTGTTTCCAGCTTGACGGATGGCGACATCCCTCTCCGCCGAATCCCGCCCGCCCCCCCGTGTGGGGACTCGCTGGCGATCGCCCGAAACGTGGGAGAAATCAGCGACTCATTCGCATCTCGAAATCTTTGAATTTCCTTCAAACTTGCCGGCATTCTCACTGGTTTATAGTCTTAGCAAATGTCGCCGTTTGCCAGCAGGGGCGAGAGAGCGAATCGTCCCGATGACTGAACTTTATGAGCTTCAGTTCATTTGGAGTCGCTTCTCATTTCAACCCGTGGGGGCTCTGCCTCCGCTGCCCGCCCTGAGAAAACTCAAACACCTCCGTACCTGCCCTGAGCAGTTTGGCGCCACTCATACGCATTCGAGATATGGATAACACAAGAACAAGCGTGAACCGAAATCAACCATTCAATCATCAGGACATCAATAGCCGCGGCACTCCCTACGCGGGCCAGCGGTGGCTGGTCGAAGAACGGGATGCCTGCGGGGTCGGTTTGATTGCCAATCCCACGGGGGAAGCCAGTCACCAGATCGTCGAGAAGGCCCTGCCCGCCCTCACCTGTCTGGAACACCGGGGGGGGTGCAGCGCCGACTATGACTCTGGGGACGGGGCCGGTTTGATGACGGCGATCCCCTGGGAACTGCTCCAGGGAGATGGCGAGATTTCGGGAAATCTGGCCGAATTGGAGTCCTTCAAGGGACTGACGGCCGACCAACTCCGCGAACGCTACGGCTTGGCGATGGTGTTTCTGCCCCAGGATGAGGAACGGGCGGTGCAGGCCAAAAACGTCATCGGGGACGTGCTGGTGGGGGAAAATCTGACCCTGTTGGGGTGGCGGCGAGTGCCGGTATGCCCCGAGGTTCTCGGCCCGATGGCTCGGGAAAATCAGCCCGCCATCGAACAGGCGATTGTCTCCTCCAAGAGCGGAAAAACCGGCGACGAGTTGGAGCGGCAACTGTACCTAGCCCGCCGCTCGGCGGGGGTGGCCCTGGCCGAAGCGGGACTGCACTGGGGAACCGACGTTTATATGTGTTCCTTCTCCTGCCGGACGGTCGTTTACAAGGGGATGGTGCGGTCAGCCGTGCTGGGGGACTTCTACACCGACCTGAAAAATCCCCTCTACAAGAGCGCCTTCGCCGTCTACCACCGACGCTTCAGCACCAACACCATGCCCCGGTGGCCCCTGGCGCAGCCGATGCGCCTGCTGGGACACAACGGGGAAATCAATACCCTGCTGGGGAATATCAACTGGATGCGGGCGCGGGAAGGGATTTTGTCCCACCCGGACTGGGGCGATCGCCTCTCGACCCTGAAACCCTTCGTGGACGCGGACAACAGCGACTCCGCCAACCTGGATAACGTCATGGAATTGCTGGTGCGGACGGGGCGATCGCCGTCGGAGGCCCTGATGGTCATGGTGCCGGAAGCGTATCAGAACCAGCCCCTCCTCAAAGGCCGGGAAGAAATCGTCGATTTTTACGAATACCACAGCGGCGTCCAAGAACCCTGGGACGGACCGGCCCTGCTGGTGTTCAGCGACGGCAAACAGGTCGGCGCCTGCCTCGACCGCAACGGCCTGCGTCCGGCCCGCTACTGCATCACCCGAGACGGCATGGTGATCGTCGCCTCGGAAGCCGGGGTGGTGGAAATTCCGGAGGCGGAAATTGTGGAAAAAGGCCGCCTGGGTCCGGGCCAGACGATCGCCGTGGACATGGAAACCCACGAAGTCCTGAAAAACTGGGAGATCAAAGATCGCATCGCCCGCCGCCACCCCTACGGCGAATGGCTGAAAACCCACCGCATCGAAGCCAAAGAACAGCCCTTCGTCGAGGAGCGCTCCACGGACGCTCAAACGCTGCTGCGGCAACAGCTGGCCTTCGGCTACGGCTCGGAAGACATCGACATGGTGATCTCCGACATGGCCAGCCAGGGGAAAGAGCCGACCTTCTGCATGGGCGATGACATCCCCCTGGCGGTGCTCTCCGACAAACCCCATTTGCTCTACGACTATTTCAAACAGCGGTTCGCCCAGGTGACGAACCCCCCCATCGACCCCCTGCGGGAGCGGATCGTCATGTCCCTGACTATGCGGTTGGGAGAGCGGGGCAACCTCCTCGATCCCAAACCGGAAGATGCCGGGATGGTCAAGATCGAGTCCCCCGTGCTCAATGAGGCGGAATTGGAGAATATCCGCAATTCGGGGTTCGAGAGCGCCACCCTGTCCACCCTGTATCCGGTTTCCCGGGGTCCGGCTGGGTTGAAAGCGGCCGTCGAGGAGTTGTGCCAAAAGGCTCAAGATGCCGTGGATGCGGGTAAAAAGATCCTGGTGCTGTGCGATCGCGGCGTGAGTGCCGAGCAGACTTACATCCCCCCCCTGCTGGCCGTCGGCGCGGTCCACCACCACCTGATCGAGACGGGAAGCCGCCTGAAAGCATCCCTGGTGGTGGATACGGCTCAGTGTTGGAGCACCCACCACTTCGCCTGCCTGATCGGGTACGGGGCCTCGGCCGTCTGCCCTTATTTGACCTGGGAAAGCGTCCGGGCTTGGTGGGGCGCGACCAAAACTCAAAAGGCGATGGAACGTGGCAAGCTGCCCCAAATGACGGCGGCTGAGGCCCAAAAGAACTATCGCCAGGCGGTGGAAAATGGCCTGCTGAAGATTCTCTCCAAGATGGGAATTTCCCTGCTGTCTTCTTACCAGGGGGCGCAGATTTTTGAGGCGATCGGCATCGGCGCTGACCTGCTGGAACTGGGCTTTTTGGGGACGACTTCCCGCATTGGTGGCCTGACGGTGGCGGAATTAGGCCAGGAGGTGAATCAGTTCCACACCAAGGCGTTCCCGGAGTTGGAAGCCAAGAAGCTGGAAAATTACGGCTTCGTCAATTTCTTCCGGCGGGGTGAGTACCACGGCAATAGCCCCGATTTGGCGAAGTTGCTGCACGAAGCGGTGCGCGGCGACGGCAAGAGCAACGGCGCTTCCCCGGGGTACGACCACTATGCCACCTATCAAGAATTTCTCAACGATCGCCCGGTGTCGGCGTTGCGGGATCTGTTGGATTTTAATAGCGATCGCGACCCGATTTCGGTGGATGAGGTGGAGTCCGTGGCGGATATCGTGACCCGGTTCTGCAGCGGGGGGATGTCTCTGGGGGCGCTGTCTCCCGAGGCCCACGAGACGCTGGCGATCGCCATGAACCGTCTGGGGGGCAAGTCCAACTCCGGCGAAGGGGGCGAAGATCCGACCCGCTTCAAGGTTTTGGACGACGTGGGCGCCGACGGCATTTCGGCCTCCCGCCCCTATTTGAAGGGTTTGAAAAATGGCGACAGCGCCAGTTCCGCCATCAAACAGGTGGCATCGGGCCGGTTCGGGGTGACACCGGAATATCTGATGAATGCCAAATCCATCGAAATTAAGGTCGCCCAGGGTGCGAAACCGGGCGAGGGCGGACAGTTGCCGGGACGGAAGGTGAGCCCCTATATCGCTATGTTGCGGCGGTCTAAACCGGGGGTGACGCTGATTTCTCCCCCGCCTCACCACGATATCTATTCCATCGAGGATCTGGCCCAGTTGATCTTCGACCTGCACCAGATCAACCCCGAAGCGACGGTTTCGGTGAAGCTGGTGGCGGAAATCGGCATCGGCACGATCGCGGCGGGGGTGGCCAAGGCCAACGCCGACTACATCCAGATCTCGGGACACGACGGCGGCACGGGCGCCTCGCCCCTGTCCTCGATCAAACACGCCGGCACGCCCTGGGAATTGGGCCTGACGGAGGTGCACCGGGTGCTGATGGAGAATAAATTGCGCGATCGCGTGCGGCTGCGGGTGGACGGCGGCCTCAAGTCCGGTTGGGACGTGATCATGGGGGCGCTGATGGGCGCCGAAGAGTTCGGCTTCGGGACGATCGCCATGATCGCCGAGGGCTGCATCATGGCCCGGATTTGCCACACCAACGGCTGTCCGGTGGGCGTCACCACCCAGAAAGAGGAACTGCGGAAGCGCTTCCCGGGAACTCCGGACCATGTGGTGAATTTCTTCTATTTCGTGGGCGAGGAAGTGCGGCAGTTGTTGGCCCGGTTGGGGTATCGTTCCCTCAAGGACATCATCGGGCGATCGGACCTGCTGAAAATGCGCGACGTCCGCCTCACCAAGACCCAGGCCTTGAATCTGGACGTGCTGACGGCACCCCCTATCTCAGCGGACAACGACTGGCTGAACCACGAGGACGTCCACAGCAACGGCCCGGTTCTGGGTGACGTGCTGTTGGAGGATGCCGACATCGCCGCGGCGATTCGCAACCAGGGCAGCGTCAGCAAGACGGTGCGGATTGTCAATACCGATCGCACGGTGGGCGCCCGCATCGCCGGGAAAATTGCCGCCCTGTACGGCAACACCGGCTTCGAGGGACAGATCGACCTCACCTTCAACGGTTCGGCCGGCCAGAGTTTCGGCGCCTTCAACCTGCCGGGAATGAAACTCACCCTCAACGGCGAGGCGAATGACTATGTAGGTAAGGGGATGCACGGCGGCGAGTTGATCGTCAAACCGGCTCCCGAAAGCAGCCTCGACCCCTCGGAAAACGTCATCGTCGGCAATACCTGCCTGTACGGCGCCACGGGGGGAACCCTGTTCGCCCGGGGACAGGCCGGCGAGCGTTTCGCGGTCCGCAACTCGATGGGACAGGCGGTGATCGAAGGTGCGGGGGACCACTGCTGCGAGTACATGACCGGCGGCGTGGTGGTGGTGCTCGGCAAGGTGGGCCGCAACGTGGGCGCGGGCCAGACCGGCGGCATCGGCTATTTCCTGGACGAAGACGGCAGTTTCCCCGAGTGCGTGAATCCGGAAATCGTCCGCATCCAGCGGGTTTCGACGCCCGACGGGGAGGAGCAGTTGAAGGGGTTGATCGAGCGGCACGCCGAGTTGACGGACAGTGCGACGGCGAAGGAGATTTTGGCCCATTGGTCGGATTACCTGCCTAAGTTCTGGCAGGTGGTGCCGCCTTCTGAGGAAAATACTCCGGAAGTTTCCCCCGAAGGCAGCGGTGAAAAAGTGGCGATCGCGGCGTCGTAATTCTTCGTAATTCTGTCAGTTTTTATTGCTCCCCGGTTGCGATCGGGGGGCATTTTTT
>JBNGCR010000138.1:9559-14618 GCA_050045915.1 Limnospira sp. | reverse complement strand
ATAGGAACGGCTGAGATCTTTGACGGCCAATTCGTACAACTGTCGGCCGTGGTCGGGGGTGGCCAGAGACGGGTCGGAACCCATGCGGCCGTCGGGGTAGTGGCGGCGGAAGTCGGCGGCACCGTAGATGGGATGGCCTTTGGCGACGTTGGCATCGAGGGGGGCGGTTTTGATGGAGTCGGGGTAAACGTATTGGGTGAGGGCGACTTCGCTGGGGGTGGCGTGGGAGCCTTCCCGGGCGCCGTAGAGTTGTTTGGCGAGTCGGTAGACGGATTCGCACTGGTACCAGTTGGCGACCCGACAGCGGACGCGATCGCTATTCGGTAAATTCAGATCGGCCAAATGCGCGTAGGTTTCGGAAAAGGCGGCTTTGAGGGTGGCGATATTTCCCCCGTGGCCGTTGATGAAGAAGAAGGTCGAGAATCCACTTTTGGATAAAAATGTGATATAATCTTTGATTACCCTTATAAGAGTGCTGGGTCGCAAGCTGATGCTGCCGGGAAAGGCGGTGTGATGCAGGGCCATCCCCACGTTGATCGTCGGCCCCACCAAAGCGCCGGTCGCCTCTCCCACCCCCTTGGCGATCGCTTCGGCGCAGATGGCGTCCGTGCCGATCAATCCCGTCGGCCCGTGTTGTTCGGTGGACCCGATGGGGAGGATGATTCCGGTGGAGCGATCGAGGTAGGACTCGACTTCGGGCCAGGTGCAAAGATGTAGCAACATTTATTGATGTTCGGTTAAAAATGTTAAAGAAAATCTGAATGTTATCTTAAGATCGATGACAGGGGAATGGCAGGGGAGTTCAGGAGCCGACCGGCGATCGTTTCAATTCCCCGTCGCGGGCTTCGACGAGACTCGTGATCGAACGTTAACTCAAGTCGCGGAACTTAACCAAAAGATTACTTTTTCTTTACCTAACGTTAACCTATCTCAAATACGATAGGTAACAGCTCCACTATGATCCACGAAAATTCAACAATAGCGGGCAGATTGGGGGTGGAAACCAATGTTTAACAACCTGGCCATCAAGCCAGAGAACGGGCGAGGTGAGCTTCTCCTGGATCGTCAAGTCGATCCGGGCCACCGGCTTGTGATTGCACGGCGATCGCAGCGATTGGAACGAATCAATAACGGAGAACATACCTTCGTCGGATGGGTGGTGCTGGGTTGATGTTCCCGGCATGACACACGAGGTCTTGCGTTTCGGCAGACAAGCCAATGCAATTCGACACCATCCACAATTAGGAATCAATACTTATGTTTTCTCCGGATTTGAGCAAGAATTCCTACCGTTCAGAGGTCAGATCCACCGGACAGATTCTTTTGCTTGAAAATGAAGAACCTTGGCGGGATATGCTCTCTCTCGCTTTGGAAGAACACGGTTACAAGGTGATTCTCGCCCTGGACAGCCGGGATGCTTTGCCCTCAGTGCAGAACACGACATCGGGGACGGGGGAGTTTCCGTTCAACCTACTCATAATGGACTCAACCAACGGTCTCGATCTGTGTCGTATGTTACGGCATCACGGAAATTCGGTTCCCATTTTGATCGTCGGCAGCCGGGAGACGGCCAACAACTGTGCATTTTATCTGGAAGCCGGTGCCGACGATTATTTGACCAAACCCTTCGGTATCCGCGAGTTTATCGCTCGCTGTCGCGCCTTGATGCGCCGCCAACGACTCGGACAACTGCCAGGCCCCGTGATGCTCCAGTACAAAAGTATTACCCTGTATCAAGAAGAATGTCGGGTGGTCGTCCGGGGTGAAGAGGTGAAACTGTCCCCGAAACAATTTCGCCTGCTGGAGTTGTTCATGAGCTACCCCCGCCGGGTCTGGTCCCGCGAACAGCTTCTCGATTTGATTTGGGGTCCGGATTTTATCGGCGACAGCAAGACCGTTGACGTTCACATCCGCTGGCTGCGGGAAAAATTGGAGATCGACCCGAGCAAGCCGGAGTATATCATCACCGTGCGCGGGTTCGGCTATCGGTTCGGCTAAGGGAATGGGGAATGGGGAATGGGGAATAGGGAATTTTTAACTTCTCGACAGCCGACACTGAAGATCCCCAATCATCTGAGAGATTCGGTTTATTTTTGGTAAAAAAAGAGTGATAATCGGCTTTCCTGATTGACTCTTGTTGCTGATTTTTTCAAACATTTTATGAGCTTTAAACGTCGGGAATTTTTACTGTTTATGAGTGCGGGTCTGGGGACGATCGCTCTCAACTCCTGCGACAATTCTGGCGATCGCAACCTCCTCAGTTCCCCCCCCTCCGAAACCCCGCCGGTTTCGCCCGGTTTTCAACCCGTCCGAGGGCCGATGCCCCTGCCGACGGACAATCCAGGACTCGAACCGACGGCGCAGTTATTGCCCGTCTCGACCCGAACGGCTTCCCGACCCATTGACCCCTATCTCCGTTACGAGGTCGTCGATGATTTGGTAGTTCCCGAGGGGTTTACTTACGACACGATCGCGGCTTGGGGCGACCCGGTGGGGGACTCCCGCTTCGGTTATAACAACGATTATTTATCTTTTATTGAAACGGGAAAAAACGAAGGGTTTTTGACCGTCAATTTCGAGTACATCAGCCCCCGCCCCTGGTTGGAAGCCTACGAAGGAACCATCGGGCGATCGCTGCCCGTGGATGCCGTCGGAGCCGCCTTGAAAGCGCAGAAAAACGGGGCGATCGATGCCTTTTCTTTGCCCGCCGACGACCCGCTGCGACAGGCGATTTTGGAGATTTCCGAGGCGGGGCTGACCGACATGGGCATCGGGGTAATTTCGGTGCGCCGGGAGGCTGACGGACGCTGGGTGCGGACTTATTCCCCCACCGACCGCCGCATCACGGGGATTTCCGGTTGGATCGACGGGCGCCATTTGAAATCCACTGGGCCGGGCGCGGCTGTCTTCCGCAAGGGGGGGCGGGGCTACAATGACCGCCGGGGCGATCGCATCATCGGCACCTTCGCCAACTGTGCGGGGGGGACGAGTCCTTGGGGGACGGTGTTCAGTGCGGAGGAGAATTTCCAAAGTTTTGTCCCCGAAGCGGTTTACCCGGATGGAACGTCCGTTTCCCCCTCCGAAACGCCCTTTTCCGGGGCGAACCGGGGATTGGGCAACGTTTTTGGACTGGCGGGTAATAAATATGGATGGATGGTGGAAGTGAATCCAGCCGACCCCGAAGATTACGGCACCAAACACACTTGGTTGGGACGCTACCGCCATGAGGCAGTGGGGATTCGGGCGGTCGCCGGGAAACCGCTGGCCGTCTATTCCGGGTGCGATCGCCGGGGGGGACACTTATATAAGTTTGTCAGCCGCGATCGGGTGGCCGATCCGGGCGATCGCGAAAATTCCCGTTTGTTGGAAGCCGGGATGCTCTACGGTGCCAAATTTAACCCCGACGGTACGGGCCGCTGGATTCCCCTGCGGGCCGATACCCCCGTCGATCCCGACCCGGCCGGCGTCCATGTGGGGGGTGCGATCGCCCTGCCGCTGCGCCCGGACGGGGGCAGTTTCGTCGCCACCAGCGATCGGGAGGTGGACATTTTTAAGGGACAATACAAGACCCTCGGGGATCTCTATCTCGGAGAGGGGGAAACTCAGCAGGGGGCGATCCTGATCGACGCCCACCTGGCTGCCAGCGCGGCGGGAGTCACCTGCACGGCCCGCCCCGAAGATACGGATATCGCCCCGGACGGTTCCTTATATATTGCCTTCACCTCCGGATCTCCGAGCGGCAATGGGGAAGGCCCGGACGGGCGGATTTTTAAAGGACCTGGGGGGGCTGTGCCCTACGAAGCGGGTTGGATCGTCCGTCTGATCGAATCGGGCGACGACCCGGGGGCGATGAAGTTTCGCTGGGAAATGTTCGCGACGGGGGGCGAAGTCGCTGAGGGGGGGTCAGGCTTTGCCAACCCCGACAACCTCGCCTTCGACAGCCGGGGCAACCTGTGGATGGTGACGGACATGAGTACGGGAACCCACAATCGCCCGGTTCCCGCCGGCCGGGTCGATCCGTCCGGAAAACCGTTGGAACCCACGGATTTATTGGGCATCTACGGCAACAACTCGGTGTGGCTTTTGCCCACCACCGGGCCGGCGGCGGGGAACGCTTACCTGTTCGCGATCGGACCGATGGAATGCGAAATGTGCGGGCCGTTTTTGACCGCAGACCGACAGACCCTATTTCTGGCCGCGCAGCATCCGGGAGAGTATAATGGAATGCGTCAAAATATGGCCTCGGAAATCCGGGAATTTGCCATGACGACTCCGGAGGGTCTGGAGTTCATCCAAACTCGCGAGGTTCCCATCGGCTCGAACTGGCCGGGGCGAACCCCGGACGATCCCCCCAAACCGGCTGTCGTGGCGATCCGCCGAAAATACTTTCAGGCGATCGTTTAATTGCCCCTACCAGGAGTGTACTGCTCACCTTCCAAACGAGGACAGACTGGATGATTCAGCCCTGTTCTGACCCCCACTTGACTCAGCGTGAACTACTGTTAACATATGGTACTATTGGTTCAGTCGAGCTGGGGACTCCCTTGCTTAGGTCTTTTTAAGTCGGTGTGAGATTTGAGATGATGAACAAGATCCTATGGAATACTCTGAAGCAGAGTCCAGGCGTTCTGGGTACTGCTCTTCTATTAAGCACAAGCGCTGCCTTAGCCACAGAAAGCCCTTCAGCCAAGCTAGAACCCACTTCAGAAGTGGCTCCCCTGGCTTCCGATGCAAATGAAGGCGCCAACTCTAATATTTTCACGGCAGTCCCGCCAGAGGGTGAGCCTCCAGCTCCGATGGCAACCTCTACCGAGCTTCAAACCCCGGATGGGGTGGAATTCGGACTCGAACCCGCCACAGAACCCCTGCAACTGGCTCAAGTTCAACCGGAAGCGGAAAACGAAGTCAACATTTCCGATCTCGAGCAGATCAACGAGTACAGCGAAGTCACTGACTCGATGGATTTTGTGACTTCCGTTTCCCAGTTGTCCGACGTGCAGCCGACGGACTGGGCTTTCCAAGCCCTGCAATCCCTGGTTGAGCGCTACGGCTGTATCGC
>JBNGCR010000138.1:402-9459 GCA_050045915.1 Limnospira sp. | reverse complement strand
TTCGGCTACCGGGTGCGTCTGAACTTCGATACCAGCTTCACCGGGGAAGACTTGCTGAGAACTCGTTTGCAAGCCGTAGACGTCCCCAACCTCAACGACTTCGACCTCAACAATACCCTGATGGCGCGGACGGCGATCGGCGGCAACTCGGACGGGGTGGAAATCGATGACTTGTACTACCGTTTCCCCGCTTTCAACGGCAGGGCGCAGTTCTACATCGGCGCCAACAGCCTCGACCTGGAAGACACGATGGATGTCGTCACCCCCTTCAACAGCTCCGGAACGGCTTCAATTTCCCGCTTCGGACAGCGCAACCCCACCATCTTCCGAGGTCCGGAAGGAACGGGGGCGGCTGCAAAATTTGCCTTTGGCGGTGACGGTCAGTTTAAGCTGAACTTGAGTTACTTGGCGGGTAACGCGGCGGATGCCACCGAGGGCAATGGTCTGTTTAACGGGGGCAATACCGGCTCGGCTCAGTTCGTCTTCGAGCCGACCGACGAGCTGGCATTTGGGTTGGAATACGCCCGCAAATACTTTACTAACGGAGATGTCAATATTTCGGGGGGAACGGGTAGCTGGATCGCCGATCGCCCCTTCGGAGACAACTCCAGCACCAGCGACAACCTGGGCTTCCAATTCAACTGGCGGGTCGTCGAGAAGGTGGAACTGGGCGGCTGGTTCGGTGCCACCTGGGCGAATCAGAAAAACAACGGCGATGACAGTGCTACGATCCTCAACTGGGCCGTGACCCTCGGGTTCCCGGATGCCTTCAGCGAAGGCGACCTGGGCGGTATCGTCTTCGGGATGCCCCCGAAAGTGACGTCCCACGACACCGAGCGCCTGGAAGATGGGGATACCTCTTTGCACATCGAAGCCTTCTACCGGTATGCGTTCAACGACTACATTTCGATCACGCCCGGTTTCTATGTCGTGACCAACCCCGACCACAGCGACATCAACGATACCATCGTTGTCGGAACCCTGCGGACGACGTTCCGCTTCTAAAATTCGCTCGGAATTTAATTCGACGGGGAGGGGAAAGCTGGGCGCTTTTTCCTCCCTTTTTCGATCGCCTAGGGTTCGAGTTGCAGTTTCCAAATTTTGATGGTTTTATCCTCGCTGCCGCTGGCGAGGATTTTTCCGTCCGGACTGAGGGCTAGGGCGGTGATCGGCCGGGCATGACCCCACAGGGTCGCCAACTTCTGGCCCGTCTGCAGATCCCAGAGGATGACGCGATCGCCCGCCCCGATCAGGGTCTGACCGTCGGGGGTGATGGCGAGGGCTTTCACGCCCCCCTCGTGTCCCTGGAAAATCCGCACCGGGTCGCCCGTGGCGGCGTTCCACAGGCGCACGATCCCATCGTCACCGGCGCTGGCGAGGCTTTGGCCGTCGGGGGTGTAGGCGATCGCGTTCACCCCCGCCGAATGGCCATCGAGGGTCAGACGCCGGATGCCGTCGCCGATGTTCCACAACTTGATCGTCCCGTCGGTGCTGCCGCTGGCGACCACCTGGCCATCGGGACTGAAAGCCAGGGCGTTGATGGGGGCATCGTGGGCTGGGATCGTCCGAATTCGCACCCCGTTGGCATCCCAGAGCCGGATCGTCCGGTCGTCGCTGCCGCTGGCCAGGATTTGACCGTCAGGGCTGAACTCCAAAGCGTTGACGCTGCCCGTGTGGCCTTCGATCGTGCGCTTGCGAATGCCCTGTGGGAGATTCCAGAGGCGGATCGTCTTGTCATTGCTGCCACTGGCTAGGATTTCTCCGTTGGGGGTGGCGATCGCCAGGGATTTGACCCAACTGGAATGGGCGGCGATCGGGGGGGCGATGAACTGCCCCGAGTTCAGATCCCAGCGGCGGATAGTGCCGAAGGTTCCGGCCACCAACGTCTGGCCGTCGGGGGTGATGGTAAGGGCGTACACTTGGCCGAGCGCCCGCTGATATCCCTGCAACCACAGGCTATTCGGCAATCCCTTCAAAACCAAGGCGGGATTGGTGGGAATGAACCCGTAGCGGAGGTAGCCGTCAACCTGGGTATAGATCAGGGTAGAAGCCGCGATCGTCGCGCCCATGATGCCCATCGCCTTGAGGGGAAGCCGAAAGTTGAAGGAACGTTTCTCCCCCTCTTTGGATTTGGGGTTCTTGGTTTTCTGATCTTTTGGCTCGTCTTTACTGAGGTCATCTTCTTCCGGTTCCGGTTCGTAAAGTTCGATTTCCGCCAGACATTGCAGGATCACCTGGGGGTTTTGCGGCCGGTTGCCGGGGAAGGGAGCCATCAGATAATCTATCACGTCAGCAAGCTGCTTGGACAGGTTGGGGGCCCCCTTGCGCCACAGCAGCTTCCCGGTGCGGGGATTTTCCGGGTAAGCGGTGGGGGGTTTCCCCGTCAGCAGGTAGACGAACGTGCGGCCGAGGGCGAAAAAGTCCGACTGGGGGACGGCTTTGCCGTTGGTTTGTTCCGGCGGGGTGTAGCCCGGGGAGACGATACCGGTGGCGTGTTTTTTATCGTTCTCCGGGTCGGTGACGTCCCCCCCAAATCCCATGATGGTTTCCGTGACTTCCCGGGCCGTCCCAAAATCGATCAGTACGAGCTGCCCGTCCGGTTTTCGCATGATATTTTGGGGCTTGATATCCCGGTGGAAATACTGCAAGCTGTGGACGCGATCGAGGATGTCGGCCAGTTGTCGCAACCACTCCAGGGCTTGTTCGGGATCGACCGGTTGCTTCTTGCGCTCCTTCATCCACTCCTGCAGGTTCAACCCCTCGATTTTTTCCATCACCAAACAGTGCAGCGGATCGCCATCTTTAGGCATGAATGTAAAGTAACCATCCGGATCGACCCCGGGAATGCCGGGATGCTTGAGCTGACTCAAAACCTTCGCCTCTTGTTTGAATAAGGCGATCGCTTTGGGATGCTCTTTGAGAAGAACTTTTAATACTTTTCGGACGTTGTCTTTTTTGTCGAGGATCTCGAAGGTTTGACCGAATCCCCCGCCCCCCATCTTTTTTAAGACACGATAACGCCCCTGCAGCAAGAGATCCGAGCCACATTGACAGCAAATGCGTCGTTTTGCATTTGACTCGTCGTCCGGTTTGGGGCAATTGGGATTGAGGCAATAACTCACAGAAGCCAGAACCCAGGTTGAGGTTGCCAGTTTAATTCCACTATAGCTTAAGGGGGCTACACTCTGTCTGAAAAGGTCGGTTTTTGAGCTGGGTGGGGGACAGGGGGAGCGGAGGCAGCGGAGGGCTTCTGATTCCCCTGTCCCCATTCCCCATTCCCCATTCCCCTGTCACGCCAAACCTTCGACGACGGGATGGAAGAAAAATGCCAGTCCCAAAACGGCGTAGGCGGCCAGCAGCAATGCGCCCTCCAGCCAGTCGGAACGGCCGTCGGAACTAACGGAATTGGCGATCAGGACGGCAACGGCGACGGCGATCAATTCAAAGGGGTTGAAGTCCAAATCCATCGGCTGACCCAGTACCCACCCCGCCAGCACCAGGACTGGGGCCACGAACAGGGCGATTTGCAGGCTCGACCCGACGGCGACGGATACCGACAGGTCCATTTTATTCTTCATGGCGACGGTGACGGCCGTGGCGTGTTCGGCGGCGTTGCCGATGATGGGGACGAGGATCACGCCGGTAAATAATGCGGTCAGGCCGAGGCTTTCGGTGGCTTCTTCCAGGCTGTCCACCAGCAACTCGGACTCCACCGCGACCGTTATCGTGGCGACCAGGAGCACCCCCATCCACAGCCACAAATTGACCTCGGGGGCCTCGCCCCCTTCTTTTTCACCGGATTCGCCTTCCGGTTCATTTTCGGCGAGTCCCACTTCGTACAGGTAGGTGTGGGTTTTCATCGAAAACAATAGTGTCAGGATGTACACCCCGATCAATACGATCGCGACGGCGCCCGAGAGGCGCTGCATGGTGACTTCTTCGATGCCGGCGGAGGTGACATCGACGGCGGTAGGGACGAGGATCGCGATCACGGCCAAATTCATCGCCGAGGCGTTCAGGCGGGCCACCACGGACGGAAATTCTTGCTCTTTGAAGCGCAACCCCCCGAGGAACATCGCCAAACCCATCACCAGCAACAGGTTGCCGATAATCGATCCCGTGATGCTGGCTTTGACGACATCGATCAATCCCGCCTTTAAAGCGACGATCCCGATAATTAATTCCGTCGCATTTCCGAAGGTGGCGTTCATCAACCCCCCCAAATTGGGGCCGAGGACGACGGCAATTTCCTCGGTGGCCGTCCCCATCCAACCCGCCAGGGGAATGATAGCCAGGGCGGAGGTGATGAAAATAACCGTCGCTCCCCAGTCCGACAGGGTAGCGGCGACGGAAATGGGGATAAAAATCAGCAGTAACGAAAGGATCGTTTTGGCATTAATCATGAGGTTGAAGAAAATACTTGAGGTTTCGATCGCAGATGCTAGATACAACCCGAATTGTAGCGGATTGAATTTCACCTCAAACGGGGCGATCGCGCCCTGTTAAGTTTTGCGTCCAATGTTTGCAACAATTGATCAGAAAACTTGGGTTTAAAACCCCGTCCTTAGAGGACAGCTTGGTATTTTGGGTATCTTTCGGGTAAAATGAGATGTGCCGAAGATGAAAACCAAGCCCAAAGCCCGAGCCCCTCGCACATAGAAAACTAGGGTTAAGGGGTTCCGTACAGCAAGGCTTGTGCGGTCAAACTTCGAGCACCGGGTACAAAGTCTTTCTTGGTTGAGTCAACTCACCTAGCTTTTCTCCCCCTCCTCCGATGAATTTCTCTGACAAGCTACTCGGCGCCATCGATCGCAATCAAAGCCTACTGTACGTCCCCCTAGACCCCGATCCGGAGGGATATCCGCCCAAGTTCGACAGTCCGGAAGGGTTGTGGCTGGTCGATGACAGCGGACTGGTGGAGGAGTGGAACGGGTGGCTGCGGGCGCTCGTCCATCAGACGGCCGATCTGGTCTGCGCCTACAAGCTGACGCTGAACGCCTATCTCGGACTCGGGATGTCGGGGTGGAAACTCCTGCAGCGCGTCCTCAGACACATTCCCCCCAACATCCCCGTCATCCTGGACGCCAAACACGCCGACCTCAACACCGGAACCCTATTTTCTCGCCTAATTTTCAAAGACTGGGGGGTGGATGCCTGCACCGTTTCCCCCTACACCGGCCAGGATCTGGTCGCCCCCTTTCTGCTGCATCCGGGTAAAGCCGTCTTCGTTCTCTGTGCCACGGCCAACCCCTCCGCCACCCTCCTGCAAGAATATCCCCGACCGGAAACACCCCTGTATCTGGAATTGGTGCGGGCGACCCGGACTTGGGGGACCCCCGAACAGGTGGGCCTGGAAGTGGGGGTGATGGCCGATATGTTGGCCCGCATCCGGCGGGAGGCACCCGAACGCCTGATTCTGGTCCAGGGGGATATCGCCGAAGAAAATGACCTCACCGAAGAGGGCGACTTGACCCAAATTTTGGCGGCGGGGTTGGGTGCGGACGGCGGCGGATTGCTGCTTCCCCTCCCCCCCCGACTGCTGAAACGGGAAACCGTCACCGAGGCCGTGCGGGGGCTGCGGGACGCGATCAATGACGAACGCCTGCGGGTGATGCAGGGGAGTCCGAGTTGCGACCTGTGGCTTCCCGATGTCTGTTTTTTGGAGCACCAACCCCACCGGGATCTGATCTTGCAACTCTACGATATCGGCTGCATCATGTTCGGGGATTACGTCCAGGCGTCGGGGGAGGTTTTTCCCTACTATATCGACCTGCGGCGGATCATTTCCATGCCCCAAATTTTCCATCAAATTGTGGGGGCCTACGCCGAAATTTTGCAGACCCTCAATTTCGATCGCATCGCCGGTATCCCCTACGGTTCTTTGCCGACGGCGACGGGGTTATCGCTGCGGTTGGGACGGCCGATGATTTTCCCTCGCAAAGAGGTGAAAAGTTACGGGGCGGGACGGGCGATCGAAGGTCACTTTCAAGACGGGGAAGTGGTGGTGGTTGTGGATGATATTTTGATTACGGGAAATAGCGTCATGAAGGGGGCGGGGACGTTGCGGGATGCGGGACTCAAAGTGGAAGATATTGTCGTTTTTATCGATCACGGCCGCGACGTGATGAAGCGGTTGGAAAATGACGGATATCGGGGTCATGCGGTGTTGTCGCTGGATGAAATTTCCGACACCTTATATCAGGCGAATCGGATCACGTCCCACCAGTTTGATTTATTGCGAGAAAACTATTAATAATGAATAATTTTGTCCCGCACCCCATACCCTATACAGGAGGCGATTGTTCAGATCAGGTGATTGAGTCGCACGAGTTCCCCAATCATCTTTAGATGATTTGAGCTGGTAGGGGCCCCTGGCTTGCGCCCTTGGGAATTGATTCCCAAGCGGTTTGGATATCTTCCCTATTCCCGATTTCCTATTCCCAGGCGCGACATCGGTTCAGAAAATATTGTCTTCAACCAATCTTCCCGTTCTGCCGGCGAATCCTCCGCCCAATTCCAGAGACTTTCGTAGAAGAAAAAGGAGATGCCAGCGAAATTGCGATCGCGGACAATTTCCACTTTTTTATTCAAGGTTTCCGTCGCTGTCGGACGATTTTTCAAGCCGCTCAAAATTCCCACAACGACCGGAATATGTCCGTTCGCTAATTTGATTTCTTCCCGTTCCAATTCCGTGATAAATCGGTCGATATCCGGTCGGTAAACCTGCACAACCAACTCCTCAATCAAACCCCGCCGTTCCCAGGTAAACCAATCTTGCAAATAGGCGGGAAGGGCAAAATGCAAGGGATTCGGAGACAGGGAAATAATACCGTCAGATTTGATAGCTTTAACGGCATAAAATACCCGTTCCATAAACTCATTCAGTCTGTCCGCACGCCAGCGAACCCAGTAGGTATCCGAGGGATTATCCGGGGGAGATTGCCCGTCGTGTTGTTGTCGGAACAATTGGACGGTATAAGCATCGTAGCCGAACTCGGAGGGCAAGCCAAAATGGTCGTCAAACTGGATGCCGTCGATATCGTAATTTTTGACAATTTCGGCAATTAGATTTAAAATAAAATCTTGCACCTCCGGATGAAAGGGATTCAACCACCCCCACTCGGGATTTCCTGACCGTTGAGTTAAACTGCCATCTCGGGTTGTTGTCAGCCAATTGGGGTGACGTTTCGCCAGGGGAGAATCGACGGGCACCATAAACCCAAATTCAAACCAGGGAATTACCGTCAATTGGCGTTGATGTCCCTCTTCGACCAATTCTTGCAGTATATCCCGCCCTTGCAGCCCCGGTGTCGGGTCGAGTTCGACCCCGAACACTTCCCCGGCTACCGCACTCGGATAAAGCGTATAACCCCCCTGCCAGACGGTGGGGTAAATCGTGTTAAAATGGAGATTTTGAAGCCGATCTAGAGCCTGTTTTACGCCCTGATTTGAAAATAAAATATCGCTGTCAACGTTGGTCAACCAAACGCCACGAATTTCCGTCGTCGCTCGGGCTTGAATTGGGACAATAAATTGGTTTTTAAAAAATCCCAGTGCAACTAAAAAGGCAATAATAAATAAAACGATTTTCTTGTTTTTTTTAGTTATTTTTATCATTTTTAATCATTTCTAGTACGGTTCGGATCGCTGCAATCATCACGTCCGGGCGATCGACCCAGACAAAATGGCTGCTATTTTCTGCAAAAATTAGTTGGCTACGATCGCTCAATTCTAGCAGCTTTTGTTGCATCTGACTCCAGGTGCGATCGACAATTTGGCGGGGGAGTAAATCCGTCACGGGACTGGTTTGTAAAAACGTGCTGGCTTCGATAACGACCAATGGCAGGGAACCCAAAAATTGGGTCGGCTGCATCTGTCGGGAACTGATTTTTAGGTTGTTCATTTCCGAAAACATCGCCCGCCAATGTTTGGATTGATAATAGGAAAATTTGATGCGATTTAACTCCTCCTGCGGAAACCGTCGCAATTCCGGCTTCAGAAATTCAAACCCTTGCAGGACTCCCATCAACCGCACCCACCCCAAGGCGGCGAAAACTTCGACAATTTTAAAAATAACGATCAACAAAATCCACAACAATTCGATTTTCCAAGGATAGTTTAAAACGATATCTTCGTGCAAGCAGTGAGTCAGCACCATTCCCGCCACATTTTCGGGAAACTGTTGGGCGTATAATCGGACGGTATAGCCGCCGAAGGAGTCCCCGACTAAAATATAAGGAGGTTCGATATTTGCCTGTTCTAAAACCCTGGCAAATTCGGAGACAATTTGCTGGCTAGTGCGGGGTTTGTTGCTGGTGTCACTCCAACCGTATCCGGCGCGATCGCAAATCACCACCCGATTCGTCTTTGACAGTTCCGTAAAAACGTGATAATTTGCCCAACCAAAACTCCCCAAACTGTGGTCGAATACAATAGTGGGAGAACCCGTGCCGGCACTGTAATAATGAAGGCGATAACCGTCAATTTCGACGAAGTTTCCGGGCGGGGGATATTGTCGGCGATCGCGGGGCATACAAATCCGATGATAAACGGCGACGATCGCCAGAATTGACAGTTGAAAACCAGTCCAAACCATCGACATTGCAGGAATCCCAAAGTCTCATCAAATTCTATCTCGATCGCGCCCCTAAATTTGAAATCGGTGCGATCGTCCGACGGAACCATCTGGCAACGGATTGTTAACCTTTCCAAAAGCCGACGACGAGGAACAAGTGGCCATCACTTCCCCGTCAACACGGCAGATTCCCGAGACAATGCTGATATTATTATCGAGATTGACGATTGTAGCAGCGTTGAGTGTGAGGCAAGTGACATGAGTGCTTTCCAGTTCGGCACAATGGCAGAAAATAGCAGTATCCCATTGTTGGACTGGGGTACCCTCGTCCCCACAGCCTCACTTTCGCCTTTGGATCGGCGATCGCGGAATGACGACACCCTCACCGGAGACGACGACACCCTCACCGGAGGCGACGATACCCTTGCCGGAGGCGACGATACCCTTGCCGGAGGCGACGATACCCTTGCCGGAGGCGACGA
>JBNGCR010000138.1:0-302 GCA_050045915.1 Limnospira sp. | reverse complement strand
TACCCTCCCCGGTACAGATCCGGACGGCGAGGAAAGTACGCCTCCCACCCCAGAACCCGCCCCACCGGTTCCGGCACCGACTCCGCCGACACCCGAACCGACTCCGCCACCCGTTCCTGAACCGACACCCCCCCCACCCACTCCCATTCCGACACCGCCGCCGACACCCACACCGACACCGACACCGACACCGACACCGACACCGACACCGACACCCACACCGACACCCACACCCACACCGACACCGACACCCACACCCACACCCACACCCACACCCACACCCACACCCACACCCACACCCA